>DAORCZ010000632.1:0-2724 GCA_035345735.1 Pseudomonadota bacterium
TCATCTCTGACTGCACGTACAGACTCAGGCCCGAGAAGCTCTTGCGCGCATCGACCGGCTGCGTCGCCACGTACAGCTTTACAGACGGGGGCAGCATCATGATGGACGCACTCCCAGTGCCGTCTCCAGCACCGTTTGTACGAGCGAACGATCGGCCCCCTGAAGAATCCGGACGCTGACTCCAGAGGGCATCTGGATGGTGACCGCAGGCTGACTCGGGCGCTGCATCGGCCCCGCCGCGCTCGCAAGGCACGCCTGGGTGGCCTCCCTCACCTGCACGGGAATCAGCAGCGGCACGCCTTCCTTCCCCGCGACCTCGCAGCCGCTTCCCATCCGCTTTCGGAACGCAGCGAGCGCCTCGCTCAACGTCGAAAACTCGTGCCACCGCAGCGCCTGGCCAGTCCGCTGCAACTCCGCCAGCGAATACGGATTCGGACCCAGCCATGCCGCCCACCGCACCACGCACAAGAGCACAGACTCCGTCGCGCCCACCTCAAAAACACGCCACGTCTTGTCTGCCCCCTGAGCGGCTCGCAGGACGTAGGTTTGCACGTCCCGCTCTACCGCGGAATCTCCACCCAGCGCACGCACAAGAGCCGCTTTCAGCGACTCGGGCCCAAGCTCCGGCTCTCCGTCCTGTTCCTCCGCCAGCTCTCGCTCGATCGCCGGGCCGGCGGCTTCCGCAGCCTCGATACAGGTCGCCGCAAGCCGTTTCCTCCAAAAGTACAAGCGGCTGCTTGAAAAGCCGTTCTGCGCCGCAAACGCTCGCGCACTCTGCTCACTCCTTTTTTGCGCCAGCAGGACCTGCGCCGCCTCGTCCTCCGTCCAGAAAGGCAACCCCGATACCCGCGCCAGCTCCGCTGCGCTCAGCGGTTTTACAACCCGGACCCGCGCCCTTCCGCTCTCGTGCTCTCCCATCGTCCACCTCCGCCGCAGACACTGCCGCCTCCGCAGACTGGCTTCAAGATGGGGGGGACGGGGGGCTTACATTTGCGCAGCCATTCGCGCAGCCATTTGCGCAGCCATTTGCGCAGCCATTTGCGCTGCCATCCTCGACGGGTGCTCTGCAAAATTCGCACCCCGCCGGAACCGTGAAAGTTCTCAGCGACTTGTTAGAACTTTTTGGCGCTCCTGAAAATTCGACAATGGCTGCGTTTGCGCCCCGCAAATAGCCGCGGAAATGGCATCCCAGATGGCGCCGCAGGTGGCCACAGACTCGGCTTCGCATGTGGCAACAGACTTGGCGTCACAGATGATCGCGGTGCTGGCTACAGAGATGACCACAGCCCGTCACGACTCGCTGTGCAGCTCGGGGCGGGGAGCCCGCCCGTTCGGGACTTGGCGTGACGGCGGGCATGGCCGGGAAGAAGGTTTTCTGAGCAACCTCGACGCACTGCGAGTCGCGCAAGCAGGCGGTTCGGCGTTGGCGTTCGTTGGCAAGCGACCAGATCTGGGCAGCGTATGCGCAGAACATTGGTCACCACTACTGGCGGCGCAGCCGGGCACGATCTCGCTCGCGATGCGGGTCGTTCCTTGTCCTCCTCGGCTTGCTGCGAGCCGGCGCTGCCGCCGAGCGTGATGACTGCGTGCGCATCGCGGCACTGGCGCAGGCGTACAGAGCGCCTGCTCAGACCGTAGACTACAGCGACAGACCGCATCAGATGCTCGAAGCGCCATCCATAGAGCCATCGGCCGCAGCCTCGGATCGCGCGGCGTGTGCGGGTCCCACTCGCCGCACGCGAACGGGAACGAACGACTGGCCGGGGCAGCACTTCAGCTGCGCTACAGCCGCGGTGCAGTGGCGGTTGAGGAACGGCGTATCGGCACGGTTGCTGCGGCGTATCCGCGGGCGAGGCGCAACGCAGCCGCGGTGTATCCACGCGCGAGCTGCAAGAGCGTTGTCCCGAGGGGGTTCTCCGAGCCGAGGAGTCTTCGGTGCTTGCAGCGTTCGTCGTGGTTCCAGTCAGTACGGCAGCAGCGCGCATGCACCGCGCTTGCGCTGCAGATGCACCGCGCATACGCCGCAGATGCACCGAGCATGCGCCGCAGATGCACCGCGCATACGCCGCAGATGCGCCATGCCAAGCACCGTATCTGCCCGATTGCTCCGCCGCTCGTCGGCTGCTTGGGTCCGTGTGCACCGCGAACCCACTCGGGCAGGGACTCGCCTCGGCCCTGTTCGGGAGGCTTGGCTGGACGCGCAACGATGTGCGGATACGTGGCCCGCGGCTCTCGCTGCGAGTGGATGGCCGCGACGATGACGCGGAGGCAGTGAGTGGCGTCGAAGTCGCAGCGGAAGATCCTCGAATGGTCTGTGGTGCACACCAAGGTACCGAGAGGAAGATCCGCCAAGCTTTTCGCGGGAGTGGGGTCGTCGGTCCATCTCCGTAGTCTGCCAGCCTTGGCTCTGCAGGCTCGGTCGGCAGAGCCAGGTCATCACGAAGCTCGGCGCGATCGCCCCACCCACTTGCGACCGTGGGCTACGCGGAGCTGTCCGTCAAGAGAGCAGCGCCTGAGCTCTGCGCCGCGGCACAACATTTCTTGTACTTTTTGCCGGATCCGCAGGGGCATGGATCGTTGCGGCCGATGCTGGATCGTGTGGGAATTGGCGCCGGAGCGGAGTCTGCGACCAGTCGGCCACCGAGCGATTTGATCCACGCATCGCGCCGCGCGAATCGCTGGCGATAGCGCGGGTGGCGCTGGCGAAACGCCGACCACAGCCGG
>DAORCZ010000632.1:2824-5322 GCA_035345735.1 Pseudomonadota bacterium
TCGGCGCTGGCGACGCGAGCCGCGCGATCCTCTTTGCCTCGGCTGCGATCGTAGAAGTGCCCGATGGCGTCCAGCACCTCGCCGTCAAGCCGATCGAGAACGGCGCACACCTGCGGGTGGTTGGCCAGATCGAGGGGAGTCTGCGCGTCCGGAAGGAACGCCTCTGCTGATTCGATGTGCACTTGAAAGACAACGAGGTCCGTCAAGCGGGAGGCGACCTGAGCGCAGTCCGCGCCGTCGTGCCACGCCTTGTGAACTCCGGCAGCCCGCTCGATCAAGGCAGTGCGTCCCTCAGGCGTGGCCAAAATCAGCACCAGCCGGCAATCACAGTCTGCGAGCCGGCAGGGGTGGGCCCAGATCCAAATCGGCGGGGCGCCGACAAGCTCCAACAAGCCGTCCTGCGTGGTCCGCTCTGCTTGGTTCTTCATGGGGCTGGTTCCTTCTGCAAGTCGGCGAGCCTACTCGATTCGATCGCGAATGGATCTCGGGAAGTGGCGACGTGCGGCACTGGATTCTCAGCACGGCTGAGCACGACGGTCTCTATGGACAGAACCGACCACCACTCGGTACGGATGAACCTCTGCAGACTGAGGGGAGAGCCGCTGAGCAAAGCGCGGCGGGCGGGCGGCAGGGCGGGCAAGTTCAGTCCGCTGCGGTCAACGCGAGTCCGTAGGCTCGTCCAGGATTCGCTCGATCAGCGAGGGCTTCGCCAAGGCGACTACGCCAGACTCCGGGTCGTCGAAGGCACCGATAAGACCAAGGACCACTCCGTCGGCTCCACATGCGGCCTTCACGACCTCATCGCTCGGCGCATGCACGTTGTCAGAACGTGTCCAGCCACGCCGAATCAGGGATTCAATGACCTCATCGTTCGTCGCGGGGATCGCCACAAGCACTGAAATGGGCTCGCGTCGCAAGAGCTGCACCGCGGCTTCGATTGCACCTGCGTCCAACCGGATCGCGCCGAAGTAGCGAACCCCCTCCCGCGACTCGATCATATGCTCGGCCGACCGATGCCCCGCGGGAAGTTCCTCTCCCCCCGCCCGCAGAGAGCCCCAGAGTTTCCGGTAGCGCGTGACGCGATTGTCATCCTGCCAACATGTGTGCCCGACCAGAAGCCACGCGACGTAACCCGGGAGCTTCGACAGGACAAGCGGTAGCGCGTGTTGGAACGCGCGCAGATGGGCAGCGTCAGCCGACGTCCGTGAGACAGTCCAAGCTGCCCCCGATATCTTGAGATCTGAGGGCAGGCTGTCGTGTGCCAAATAAAGGACATCATTGTCCGCAAAGAGATCGCGAGCCCGATGCAGCTGGAGATCAGTAGTCATAGTGGTTCCCGCGCGCATCATTGAAATGAGGCCCTCGGTTTTGTGGGTCGTCGGGCCCGAAGTGGTGTCCGCCCGCATCGTCACGAATGTTCACGACTTCCTTCTTCCCATTGCGACGTACCTCGAAATCGTAACTGCGGCCTGGCTGCAGTTCTCGGCGCTTGCTCCTGTTGGGCTCGACCTTGCTGGGCTGTTGGCTAACGGGAATGTCGCTCTGTCGCTTCGCCTCTCGAAATGCACCACGCCGCCCGGCTCCTTCTGGGCTTAGGTTGGGAGGTCTGGTTCCCGCTTCTGCTGCGTCTTGCGCTGCCTCCTTCGCTGCTCGTTTTTCCGCTTCCTTCTTCGCGCGTTCTTGCGCCGCATGCAAGAGCCGGCGCGCGGCAGCTTCGTCGGCGTGCTCGATCGCTGACTCTTCGGCCTCCCGGATGACCTTCTTGCCGATGGCTTTGCCGACCGCTTTTTCGCCGGTTCGCACGACTCCGCCGAAGACCGCGCCCGCACCAGGAACCACGGCCGACGCGGCGGCGCTTGCAGCGGCGTCGAAGCCCCAGCCGCCGACGGTATACAGCTTGTCGTTGGGGGATTTCTTGCGGAACTCGTTTAGCTCATCGGCGGCTTCGTGGGCCTTGTTCTCCAGACAGTCCTTCATGTGATCAAGGCACTGGTGCTTGAAATCGCTCGCCCAGGTCTTGATGTCCTCTTTGCTGGGTACGACAGCGCCGAGGCCGTGGTCACGCACGACACGGGCAAGCTGCCCGACGTGCTCCGCGGCTTTCTTGCCGCGGTCGACGAAGCCTGACGCGATCGGCGAGCCTGGTACCGACGCTGTCTGTGGATTGTAGTGATCGCGCGCGTGCTCAACCTGTGGTGCTGCCTGAGTTGGGCCGGCCGCGGACGCATTCGCGGGTGATGTCGCCTGCGCTGGCGGCGTAGTGACGCTTGGCTGACTCGCCTCGGGTTGCGGAACTAGCGTGAGTGGGCGTGGGCTTGGTCGTGCATGTCCGACGCTGGGCGCTGGACCCGAGGCCAAGGGGGGTGAGGTTGCCCTGCCCCATAGCTGAGGAGCATTCGGCGGTGGGGGCGTCGTGTTCGCGTGGCTTGGCTGCGGAGGCGCAATGATCGCGCCGAGCGGCAGGCGCAGGCCGTCCCACTCGCAGTATTCGCCGCTGC
>DAORCZ010000633.1:0-5320 GCA_035345735.1 Pseudomonadota bacterium
TCGCCACAGGGCGGATGCTCGGCTGGCCCCTCGGCTGGCGGCACCGCCCGTTCTCCCCCCCCCGCCCCAACCTTCCCGCCTCCCCTCTCGCGTAGCCGGCACGGAAAAAGAACTCTGATTTCGGTGGCGCCCACGCAGTTATCCGACTGACCGCGCCCGTCATCGGCTACGATCGGCCGGTCGTAGTCTGCGCGATGCACCGCTCGCGCACTACCCACCTAGCCGTGCCCAGGAGGAATGGATGAAGACCGCTGCTGCACTCATCGCCGCATCCCTGCTCACCACGTCGCTTTTGACGGGCTGTCAGCCGCGCAACATCATCCCCGGCGCGTCGGGCGCCAGCAGTACCGCGGCCTCGGCCTGCGACACCATCGTGGGTTGTGGCCAGTGTGTGTCAGATGCGCGCTGCGGCTGGTGTAGCGAGTCGAAGCGCTGCCTGGCCAGCGATCGGGGTCAGACCTGCACCAGCGGCTGGATTCCCAAGGATCCCGAGCAACAGCTTTGCCCCGCGGATGCGCCCCCCAGTCAGTCGCAGACCGCGCAGCAGCCCAGCAAGTAGAGACGCAGGAGATCGGCGCCATGCAAAACGACAGCTCAGAGATCACCGTCAAGTCCATCGTCTCGCCCGAAAGCTATGAGCGGATTCGCAGCTATCTGCAGCACACCATCCCCGGCGGCGCGGTCGGCAGCGCAACGTATGGGGCGGTCGACGACGCGCTCGTCGATCACTTCGTCATTGAACTGTGGCGCGAGCACCCCGAGACGGCGCACAAGCTGGGTCTTCCCGATCCGCCAGCGGGTTTTCTGCAGAGCCTGCCCCCAGACCAAGTCGCGCTGCGCCGCAAGATGGGCCATAGCTTCTCGACGAGCGACGAGCCCGAGGCGGAAGACGGCCTGCCGCGCTACTACATTGTCAACTCGCGCCATCATCGCCATGGCGCATCGGACTTTGTCGGCACCGTGCCGATGGTCCGCATCAGCCTGCCCAACGACGGCGATAGTTATCGCCTGACGACCGCGATCGGCGATGTCCTGGCCAGTGACCACCTGCTGCGCAATCGGCACGATCTGGTCAACAAGGCCTATCCCTGCGAGCGCGCCGAGCTGATTACGCCGGTCCGTCGCGAGGGCGTGCGTTTCGCCGCGATCTCGGTGCTGTTGGCCTACGAAAAGTTTGGCGACACCGTCCCCAAGTACTACGTGCTGGAGGCCGGGCTGGCGCAGGGCGGCGCGCGCATGAGCTACATCGCTCCGAGCATGTCGGCGATCGTTCGTCGATCCGACTACCAACCAACGCAGTTCGCGAGCCCGAACAACTTCTATCGCGGTGATCTGGGGATGTCCGGCAACGAGCCGACGGTGCTGACCATCGAGTCGTTCACCGCCGACCCGCGCAAGGACGCCAGCGCCAAGCCCTACATCACGATCAGCGCCACGTTCGTGCGCGTCAGTCGCTTCGATAAGCGCTTGGATGCCACGCCTCTTCAGCTCTATCGCGAAGCGGTTGTCCGCGTTGCGGCCATCGCGGAATCCTTAGGTCAGCGCGTCGATGATCTGTCGGTGCTGCAGGGGCTGTTCGCCCAGGACGGCCGCAGCCTTGACTGGCTGACCCCACCGCCGCAGCCCCAAAAGGCGCACTAGGCGCTGGCTCAGCGTCGGAAAAACTAAGCCGGCGGGATGATCGGGATGGGCTTGCGCCCGGCAAAGCCAGCCTGGGGATCGTGATAGAACTCGATGCGCTTCTCGCCGTAGCGCCAGCACAAGTACACCTCGCGGCCAGGCACGGCGGTAACCGACCAAAAGTCGCACAGCCCGCTGTCCAGGTCTTTGACCTCGACGCCGGCGTCAGCGATGGTGGCGAGCTCCTCGTGGACGATCTCCATCAGGCCGCGGAACTTGGCTCGTGCCGCCCGCACCTCATCGGAGCCGCCGCTGCCCTCCAGGCTCTGGGCATCGGGCCGATGGCCCAGACTGTCGAGTGTGCTGTACAGGCCACGCAGCTGACCACGTAGCTGCATCAGCTTGCCGAAGCACTCCTCCAGCCAGGGCAGAAGAGCATTGGCCTCATCGAGGGTGAAGTAGCGCCGCTCGCTGGGCTCTGGGCGTTCCGTCATGCGGGCACCATACCGTGATTTGAGGGGAGCGAGACCACTGCCGCACGATGCAGTCTGCGCGCAGCAGCAAACCGGGCTAAGGCAGGTCGAGGGGCGCGGCCAGAAGACCGCGGGCCGGTGGCAGAAGGAGCGGGGTGTCGATGTTGGCCACCATGCTGCTCTGCACCTGGGTGTTGGCGCGCGATGGCTCGGCCAGGATCAGGCTGCGATCGGGCCGGCCACGCAGGCGACCGCGCAGCTGACGATAGGGCTCGCCGACTGCGCTGTTGGTGCGCCAGCCGTCCAGGATGCCGGTGGTGTTGAAGTTGGCCAGCGCCTTGCGGATGTTCGCCGCGACATCGGCTGAGACCTTCGCAGACACCTGCACCAGCGCCGGGTTAGGAATACGACCGGCTTCACCCGCGTCGTAGACCCGCCGCAGCGACTTGCCCTGCACGGCCGGCTCGGGCGCGAACACACAATCGGCGCGGCGCAGAACGACGTCACTGACCGCAGCGCTGATATCGGGCGCGGGGCCGCTCATCGTAAAAAACTGCGCGACGCGCAGCTCTCCGTACAGGAGCACGTTGTTGATGTACGTCGCCTCTTTGGCGCCGGCTGGCGATACCCAGGCCAGCCGCTTGCTGGTCAGGTCGAGGATGCTGTTGCCCGGCAGGTGCGTGTGCAGCCCCCAGCGCAGATACGGCTCGCCGGCCGCAGTGGCCACAGCGAGCACGTTGTAGTTGGTGCCGCGCTCAGCCAAGTAGAACGCGTCGAGCACCGCGAGGTCGACCTGGCCGCGCTTGATCGCGGCTTCCAGATCGGTGGCGCGCGCGAACACCTTGGGCTGGGCTGCGATGCCTGCGCTCTGCAGCTGACGCGCCAATTTGTCGACGAACGCGAAGCGCGCATCGGCTGAAGGCAGCGGCGCCAGCGGAGCGTACAGCGCCAGCACCAGCGACTGCCCCGCATCCTGCGCAGCAGCCGGCTGGGGTGCCCCGGTAAGCAGCGTGGTAAGCACAGCCAAGACCAAGGAGCGCCCGGCGATACGGCCTAGTTTGTGGGTCTTTGTCATCGACCTTGCCTCCCCTTCCCTACTGCGCCGATCCGCCGAGCAGGCGGTCCTTGGTGTCAATCCACTCTCGCAGCTTGGGTGTGCGCGCCCCGCGCTCAAAAGCGCGACGATACAGCTCCAGCGCCTTGCGCGGCTGGCCGCGTCGATCCTGCAGGATGCCCAGGTTGACCAGCGCTTCCGGCGGGTTCTGTCCCAGGCGCTCCAACGTCTTTTCGCCGACGCTGCGTCCCTCGTTGATGTCAACCACAGCCAGGTTGTGCTGCAGGATCGCGTCCTCGTCATCGCTGCGCGGCGCCGACTTCTGAGCCGCCCGCAGCGTCGGCCCGACCTGCTTGGCCCGCCCGCTGACGTAGTAGTCATAGGCCAGCGCCATGTTCGTCGAGTAGAGCAGCGCCCGCAGCACACGCTGCAGCGTGGCGGCGTCCGGTGAGTTGCCGGCTCGTCCCTGCAGACGGGGCAGATTGCGCAACAGCTGCTCGCGCTGCAGCGGTGCGTTGGTGCCGCGATACATGATGAAAACCGACAACAGCTCGGTACCCAGTCGGCTGTATGGATTCACCAGCTCGCAGCCATTCTGACCCGCCCGGGTCACGAAATCGCGGGCCGCCTTCGGCTGGTTGGCCTGCGCCGCGGCGAGTGCTGCCAGACACAGCGCCTGACCCGCCTCGCGCGCCTGCGCCACGTTCTCCAGCTGTTTGCTGTCGAGCGCCTGCTGCAGATCGGCCAGCGCGTCTTCCGCCAGCTTCAGCGTCGTCGCAGTCACGCCGTTCTTGTTGATCTGGTTTTCCGCTTCCGAAAGTCGCAGCCGACCGCGACGCAAGTGGGCGACGGCGAGATCGCGCTGCGCGGCCCGCAGCAGGTCTTTCGCCTCGGGCAGCGCCGCCAGCTCCTTGCCGGCCTGCTCCAGCAGATCGACGGCCCGGTCGAGACGCTCGCGCGAGTCTTTGCTTTCGCCCAGCAAGCGCGTGGCCAGCTCGATCTGCGCCTCCGCCAAGCGCTGGCTCAGCAAGGGGCGGCGGTTTCCTTCGGCGCTGGGCAGGTTATCGAGCTGCTTCTTGCCTTCGGCCACTGCGCGCTCCGCCGATTCGAGGGCCGCTGCCTGCTTGCCAAGGGCCAGCTGCGCTCGCGAGCGCAGCCGCAGGGCCTGCACATCGCCGCGACTAAGGTTCGGGGTCAGAAGCAGCTTCTCGCTCTCGGCCGCATTGCCCTGCAGCAGATAGACCGCTGCCAGGTTGCGCTGCACCCCCGGGTTGTCATCGAGCTTCTGCGCCTCGCGCAAGAGGGTCATGGCGTTGGCGAGAGCGGCGTTGCGAGCATCACTGGACGGGACCGGCGGCGCATCCTTCTTCGCCGTCTTGTCGAGCGTTCGGCTCGCGTCCTTCTCTTCGGCGCGCGCCACTTCGGCGAGTGCGAGCTGTTCCAGCGTCCGCGAGAGACCGATGCGGGCTCGCGGCAGCTTGTCGTCCTGGGTGCGCGCCTCGCTGTAGAAGCGACGAGCCTTTTCGAAGTTGCCGCTGGCGTAGGCCGCACTGCCCGCTAAGGCCAGGGCCGGCGCATCGCCCGACGCCAGCTCGGCCAAACGCTCAGCCAACGGCAGCAGCCCGGCCGGAGCCTGGGGCGAGCCCGGCGCAATGCGGCTCTGTGCCATCTGCTGCAGCCGCGACTCGATCATCACGGCCACTAGCTCGGCTTCTTCTCGACTGGCCTCGGGGCGAGCGCTGTCTCCCGACTTGCTCTTGAGATCGGTCAGGGCCGGCTCCAACAGAGCCACGGCCTTCTGCGTCTCTTTCAGCTGCAGGTGCGTGCGCGCCATCGCTGCCCGCACGTTGACCCGGCTCCGCGTCTCCAGCGACGCATCGCTCTTCTGCATGACGTCCTGAGCCTGTTCGTACTTCTGCAGCGCAGCGCGCTGATCGGCTTCGCGGTCGCTGCTGCGATCGATCGCGGCCAGCAAGATCAGCCCACGCGGATCGTCCGGACGCAGCGTCTGATACTTCTGCGCCAGCTTGCGCGCTTCGTCGCGGCGGCCCAGGTTCATGTAGCAGGTGGCGAGGTTAAAGGCGACGGCGGGCCGACGATCGATATCGCTCTGGAAGCTCTCGTAAAGCTCGGCGCCTTCGGCAAATCGCCGCTGCGCGATGTACACCGTGCC
>DAORCZ010000634.1:0-5279 GCA_035345735.1 Pseudomonadota bacterium
GCCATCGGCGGAAAAGACGCGCGCAGTGCGATCGCGTGAGCCGGTGACGACCTTCTTGCCATCGGGACTGAAGGCCGCGCAGAAGACGCGCTCGCTGTGGCCCTGCAGGACCACTGGCGCCGCGCTGCCATCGGTCGCAAAGACCCGCGCGGTGCCATCCTGCGAGCAGGTGACAAGCCTGAGTCCGTCGGGACTGAAGCGAATGCCAAAGATGTGCTCGCGGTGGCCCTGTAGCAGGCGCGGCTCAGAGCCATCGAGGTTAGCCACCCAGGCCAAGGCCCCGGCGATCCCAGCTGCCCGCATTGTCCCGTCGGATAAGCGAGCGATGGCCCGTACCTGATCGCCCTTGCCAAGCCCTGTGATCACGCGCGGCGGGCCGGGCTCTGCGAGGTCCCAGATGTGCGCCGTGGTATCGCGGCAGAAGGTGATCAGCGACGAACCATCGCGGCTGAACTCAACCGCCAAGGCCTTGTCGTCAAACCACCGCCGGGCCTGCGTCGCATCCCCAGTCCGATCGCTTAAAAAGACATAGGTGCGGCCATCGCTGCACACGCAGGCCACCTGCCCCCCATCGCGCGACAGGGCGACATCAATCACGCCCGCGGTGAGACTCCAGCACCCGACCGGATCCGTCGCGGCACGGACGCCAAACAGGCGAGCCGTGCGATCCAGCGAGCCCGTCACCACCCCCTGCCCGTTGCTGCAAAACGCGACGCTGGTCACCACGCCGCGATGTCCGCCAAGGAGGCGCGGGCTCTCCCGTCCATCCGCGCTCCAGATGCGCGCCGTCTTGTCGCCTGAGCCACTGACCACCTGCGAGCCGTCGGGACTAAACGCCACGCTATACACCGCATCGCTGTGGCCCTTGAGCACAAGCGACGCGGTGGGCTCAGCTCCCTCCAGATCCCAGATGCGTATCGTGCCGTCGTTCGCGCCTGTGACCAGTCGTTTTCCGTCGGGACGGAAGGCCACCGAGTTCAGCCAGGACTCGTGCCCTTTAAGCACCCGCGGCGCGGCGGTAGCATCGCCTTCGCCTGCGCCTTCTCCCACGTCCCACAGGTATACGCAGCCGTTGTCGCTGGCGCTTACCAGCCGTTTTCCGTCGGGACTGAATGCGACACAGCTGCTCTTGCGGCCATGGCCTTGCAGCACGCGCTCGCGGATTATGCCGTCCGCTTCCATCGTCCAGATGCGGATGAAAAGATCGCCTGAGCCCACGGCCAGGCGACGAGAATCGGGGCTAAAGGCCAGCGTTTTGATCCACTCGCCCGATCCCTTCAGCACCAGGGGTTCGCTGCTGTCGTCGGTCGACCAGATGCGTATCGTGCCGTCGGCCGAGCCGCTGGCCAAGCGTCTTCCGTCCGGGCTGTAGCAGAGCGCGAGCACGATGTCGGTGTGTCCCTGTCGGACCTGCAGCGGCTCGCCGCGCAGCGCATCCCAGATCCGCAGCGTGTGATCGGCCGAGGCGGTCGCGATGCGGCTGCCGTCGGGACTTACGGCGACGGCGTAGACATAAGACTCATGCCCGCGCAGCACGCGCTCCGCAATCGCTGCTTGCAGCGTATCCAAAGAAAGCTGCAGCCACAGTCGCGATCCCGGCTGCTGCACCTCGCGCAAGAGCGTCGCCGCCGTCGTGGGGTCGTCGCGGTGCGCGCCAGCGACCGCAAGCAGCAGGGCATCGCGGGCTTCGATCGACTTCTGCTTGATGCGCTCGATCGCCTCGGCTTCGCGTCGCTGCCGCTCGGCCTCTTCATCGGCCAGGCGCTGGCGCAGGGCCTCGCTGGCTGCAAGAAAGGTTCGCTCTAGGGTCCCGATGCGGGTGTTCCAGGTCTGGCGCCACTCCTGCGCTTGCGCAAGCTGCAGCCCGCGATACAGCAGCGACTCGTCGCCGCCCTGTGCCTGCCAGGCCTGCGCTGCCCCATGCACGCGACGCCGCATCACAAGTCCCGCCCGGTCTTCAGCCAGCCAGGTCCGCAGCCGCGGCCACTTGCGGATCAGCGCTTCGTGCGCCACTTCCACCGTTGCGGTCTGCGCATCGCCGTCCATCACCAAAAGCTGCGCCGACACCAGCTCTTTGAGCACCCGATCGAAGCTGGCAACCTCGCGATCGTCGACGGCAGCCCGCAGCTCGCTCAGCGGCACGCGCAGTCGGGTGTCGAGCGCGGTGTCATCGGCCACCGCCACCAAGCTGACCAGCAGCCGCTGCGCCACGGCCAGATCCCCTTGCGTGGCCAGGCTGCCCAGCAGTGCATCGGCGCGATGCTCAAGCGCCCCGACGACGCCGCCCAGCGCATCGTAAGCGTCTTGCGTCAGCTGGTTGCCGTCTCGTCCCTGCCACAGCGCGGTCAGCGCGTCTTGCAGGAGCGGCAGCGCGCCCGGCTCGCGACCGACTTCGGCCAAGATGCGATCGGCCAGGCCGGCTTGCAGACTCAGCCCCACCTGACGGGCCGGCTCGACGATCGCGGCGCGTAGCTGGGCCGGCTCGGGCAGCGAGACAAAGATGCGATGTCGTTCGTCATAGGCCACGCGATCGAGACGCAGCCCCTGGGCATCGACGAACAGCTCGCCGCAGCGCGGGATGAAATCGACGCGCAGCGTCAGCAGGATGCGCAGGCCGCCCGGCTCGCTGGCCAGCTCCCACAAGCGAGCGACAAAGGACTCGCGCTGCGCTGGCGAATCGGTCTGGGTGAAGATCTCTTCCAGCTGATCGACGAGCAAAAGTCCCGCCGTCCCCGACTGCCAGTTCGAAAGCGCATCACGCAGCGCCGCCTGCGGATCGCTGCCCGGCCGCATGCGCATAAAGCGCAGCGCGGGATCGGCCGCCAGGAGCTTCGGCACCGCCCCGGCCAGCACCAGCGACGACTTGCCCGTCCCCGATCCGCCCGCGACGATCAGAAAGCGGGCGCGCCCCTGACTGATCAGGGCCTGCAGGTCGGTCAGGACTTCGCGGATCTCGCGCTCGCGGCCAAAGAAGAAGCGCTGGTCTTCCGGCTGAAACGCCAGGAGCCCGCGGTAGGGCCGAAAGACGATCGGGCGGGTGTCGTCGCCATCGCCGTGCCGGGCATAAAGCTGCAGGCTGGCCCAGTCCAGCCGACGCTGCTCGGCGGCCTGGCCGGTCTCGGCAAGCGCAAGCTGCTGGCGCGCTGCCAGGAAGGCCGACTCGACGGAAGCGGGCTCGCCGAGCAGGTGCTGGTAGAAGCCCGCGGTCAGCATGCACGAGCCTTCGACCGACAGCGGATAGCGCGAGGCGATCACCGCTTGAAAGCCGCAGCGATGCAGCGACTGCGCGACGCTGCCCAGCTGACTGCCCAGGGCCCCAGCATTCGCCGAGTCGCAGGCCGCAAGGACGATCAAGCGCACCATGCCGGCAAATGGCGCCAGGTGTCGCCGTAGCTGCTGTGCGTCGACCGCCACCGCCCCATCGCGCCCGTCGAGGCACAGGCCGAAGCCGCTGCCCGCTGGCCCGCCGTGACACAGTAGGTGCAGGACGTGAATCGGTGGCCCCACATCGCGGGCCTCTTTCAAGCGCTGCACCAGCCGCTCAAGCGAGGCCTGGGCGAGGATGTCGGACCCGGCGTTCCAAGGCTGTGCACCCGCGACACAGGCCGTGGCCAGCGCCCCCGCATGCTCAGCCGCGGGCACCGCACCCCCGGCGGCAGACCAGGCAAACAGGATGCGGCCGCCTTCGGCGCGCGGGCTGGGCCCCTCGCGCTGGCTGGGACTCTCGGGCCACTCGCAGCGCAGGAGCAGCCCTTCTAGCTCGCCGAGGAACATGCCCGACTTCAGCGGCAAGAGCTCCCAGGGCAGCGAATACAGCTCCGCCGCCGACGAGCGCAGGGTCAGCACGACCTCGCGCCCCCCATCCAGGGCCTGCGTGATCGCCCCCTCGTGGAGTGACCAGCCGGCTTCCCCGACGAAGCGACGCAGGCGGGAGCCCAGGCGCTGGATCACCTCGGGATCGCGGCCGGGCCGGCGCACGGCTTCGAGATCCGCCATCACCTCGGGCGTCCACTCAAAGCGCGCCGTCGGGGAATCGCCGCCCTCGGTGGGCAGGATGTATTCCTGCGGCTCGAAGCGAAAGGCGAACGGATCGCCGGCTTCCCGGGCCCGCAGGAACTGCAAGAGGATCCGCAGAGGCGGCGCGTCGCGACTAGCCCCCATCTAGATCATCAGAAGGCAGAGCCGTGGATCGGGTCAACGCCCCTCTGTCGGCCCCGGACTCAGCCCCGAGCGCGGGCTCTGGTTTCCAGCCGGCGCAACCGGCGAACAGGCAAAGTCCGGAATCCACCTCAGCCGTGAATGGGACGCACAGATTTTTTATACGCATATACCTATTTGACCTGCGTTGGGACCCAAGATACGCATTCGTAAACGTGATCTCGTCGGTCATGATTTGTGACATAGTGGGAAGGATGGGGAATAGAATCCCATCGCTCGTGGCGCTGCCTAGTGCTTCAGTGTGGCAATATTCGGTGGTTGATCTTGGGCCGACTCATGGGTCGCCTGTCTGGCGTCCGTGGTATTGGCCGTGTTGTTGGATTTGGTGGTTTATTATTGAATAATAAACCCGCGCTGATAGCCTGGTAATGCCTATGGAAAAAAGCCGCATTTGAATTGAGGGAGATCCGCAATGCGAATAACCAGCCAAAGCATTCAGTAAATCGCAACTTTGACCCACGATGGCAAGGTCTTGCTATTCGGCGTAACCCCGAGCAACGCAATTTATTATTCGGTTAAACGCAGCGGCTTTGAGGACACCGCGCTCTCGCCGGAGGCCGACCCCTTTGAACTTTTGCCCAAGCTGGAAGTTCGCTATCGCCGTAGCCAGCAGCGCCTGGTACCGCAGCAGTCCGCGACGTCGACAAGTGGCACGAATTTCGATAACTTAGATTACCGCGATATCAACGGAAACAGCTTCTTCGAACCGGCCATCGAGCTGAGCTTTATCGGGGCCATCCAGAACGGTTGGTACGCTGTAGTCCTTTGCCCCACCAGCGAGAGCGACCGGCAGCGCTGGCAGGTATTTGCATACGATTCGAGCATACAGAAACTCGTATTGTATTCTGTGGGCTGCGGTGCGGATGGTCTGTTTGATGTGAAAGACTATCTGTATTGCACGCGAGATCCCGGAAATCCAGAGCTAAGCATATATCGACCGATTTCAGGAATTATCCGCCGAATAATCAATCTTTCCAATATGACGATTGCCGAATGTCCAACGGCAACCACCTATGACCTGCAAAAGGAACAAATGACCGAAGCGGGGCCGCAGATGGTGC
>DAORCZ010000635.1:0-3300 GCA_035345735.1 Pseudomonadota bacterium
AGGCGGCGAAGACGAGTGGGTGATCTTCTTCAACGGCGAGCCGCTGTCGGCCGAGCGCATCGCCAGCCTGTTTGTCGAATTGGAGAAGCCGGGCCCCTCAGGACTGCACCTGGCGATCACGCGCATGTGGATCGTGCGCTTTGGCCGCATGCCGTTTGAGCTCGCGCAGGCGCTGGAGGTGATCACGCACGTCGATCACCTGGACCTGATCTATGACGCGCTGCTCGATCAGCGGAAGCGATCGCTGATCGAAGATCTGCTGCGCAACCCGCCGCCCGTCCACGCCTTGGCCCGCTACCTGGCCGCCATTCCCCGCGACTAGGCCCTGCAGGGTTCCCCCCCTGCGGAGCGGGCTTGTCACGGGTCCGCGCCTCGATGTAGGCTGCCCGCGTTCTCGTCGGAGTCGAAGAGGTGGTCGCCGGCGCAAAGGACAGCCAGGCTTCGGTCGGGCTGGCCCGCGCGGGAGGAAAGTCCGGGCTTCACAGGGCAGGGTGCCGGCTAACGGCCGGTCGAGGTGACTCGCAGGAAAGTGCCACAGAAAACAAACCGCCGGCTGGGCCTCGCAAGGGGCGCGGCAGGCAAGGGTGAAAAGGTGCGGTAAGAGCGCACCGGATGGCTGGTAACAGCCGTCGCACGGAAAACCCCACCCGAAGCAAGACCAAGTCGGGAGTCCGAGCGGCCCGCTCACTGAGGTCAGGCTCGCTGAGATCGCAAGATCGCGGCGCATCCGATCTCGGGGCTCCCAGGTAGGTTGCTGGAGCCGGCGAGCAATCGTCGGCCTAGATGAATGACCATCACCGCGGCTCCATCGGCTTCATCGCTGGCAGAAGCGGAACAGAACCCGGCTTACCGACGACTCCGACGAGAACATTCCTTGCCCCCAGCGGGCCCAGCGTTGAGCTCAGCCATGGAAAAGACGACCAAGAAGGCGCTTCCGTCGCGGACGAAGACGACGGCGGGACGCACCCCGTCCGGGGCAACCAAGCCCGCTAAGTCCGCGTCATCCCCCCCTGCAGCGGCGGCCCGTCCAGCGCAGAAGCCCGGCGCCGGACTTTCGGGGAAAGCGATCTTCGCGGCCTTGCAAAAGCACGCGCTTTCCAAGCCGGGTGCCGTCGAGGAATACCCCTGGGGCGACGTCGCCTGGAAGGTGCGCGGCAAGCTGTTCGCGGTGACTGGACAAGACGCTGCCGGGGTGACGGTGAAGGCCAGCTTGGAAGACCAGGCGGTGCTGGTGCAGCATCCCGCAATCAAGATTGCGCCCTACGTCGGACGCTTCGGCTGGGTGGCGATCGAGATCGGCGATGCCGAGACGCTGGCCCTGGCCTGCCAACTGATCGACGAGAGCTATGCCGCCCTCGCGGGCTCCACTGGTAAGCCGCGGCGAGCCAGCAAGCCGTCGAGCACCCCCCGCTCGCGCACCAGCCGTCCCGCCGCGCCGTAACCCGCCCCCATCTGTCGCCGCGCCCCCCGGGCGACGACAGCCATCCCCCCGCGGCGTGCTTACTTCTTGCTGCGATCGACGATGGTCTGGCCGACTTGGCCGAGCGCCGTGCCCAGTCCCGCGATGTCGCAGATGCTGAACTCTTGGCTGCCGGCAAAGCCCTTGGCAAAGCTGGTGAGCCGTCGCTGTGCCTGACCAAAGATCGTCGTGTCGCCGGCATAGACGCAGCTCGCGTCGGTGCCGGGCGCACGGTTTAGAAACGCGGAGGTCGTGCCACCACTGCCGCGACTGACCACCAGCTTGCCGCCGCCGTCGATGGCGGGCTGGGCCCAGATGCCGCTCACCAGCAGCTTGTCGGCGGGGCGCAGCCCCTTGAAGAAGGTGACGAAGCGGCTGACCGGATCGAGGTAGTTGCTCGTGCGCTCTTTACATCCCGTCTTGGGGCCGGCGGTGTTCATCGCCTGATCGCACATGACGCTGCGAGCCAGGCAGCGGTAGTCGAGGTTGAAGCAGTCGTAGCCCGCTTCCTGGTCCGGCGTGCTGCAGTCGCGCGTCATCGGGTTGTTTTCGGCCCGCCGAGCGAGCTGCACCGAGCAGTCATCTTCGTCGGTCAGGAACACCACCGCGAGGAACGAGTCCTTGCGCAGAAAGCCGTTGTTTTCGCCGCGGTGACCGTCCAGGGCTCGCCGCGCTGCTTCGAGCGGACTCTCCAGGCCGCAGCCGCTATCGCCGAGGAGCGCTATGCACTTGAAGGCTTTTTCGGGCCCGCGATCGACCATCAGCCCGGACTCGGGATCGAGCTCTAGGGCCGCCGGGACGTTCGACTTACCGTCGGTGCGGCTGATGAAGCGAGTGCCATCGGTGGGGACAAACTTGGTGTCGCTGCACTGCGCGGCGCAGGCCTCGCGAGCCCCTGGGGTCCCGCTGGTGCGCAGCGGGCAGGCCTGGTTCTGCAGCAGACCATCGTCGCCGGCGTAGGTATCGCAAGCGCCGACCGAGCCGCCCCAGGGGCTGCCCGGCGCCGTCGTCGAGCCGATATCGGTGCTGACCACGCCGATGTGGTAGTTGAGCTTGTTCTTTTCCAGCTTCTGGATCAGCGCGCTGATGTTGCTGGCCAGCGCCTTCTGCTTGGGCGACATCGATGGCGAGTTATCGACGACGAACAGGATGTCGACGGGGGACGAGGGCGTGACCGGCGCCATCTTGCGAGCGATGACCTCGAAGTCGCCAAACTCGGCGGTTTCGAAGCTGACGGTCTTGGTCGTGGTGTCGACCTGGATCTCGCCATCCGGTAACAGATCGCGCTGCGTGCCGCGCAGGACGGCGACCTTGGGGCGCTCGCCGTCGGCGACGCGGCTGGGGTTGTAGGGCAGGGTGATGGTGACGGTCGAAAGGAGGATCTGGTTTAGCGGCAAGAAGCGAGCGCTGGGGCCCGCCGCTTGCTCATCGGCTCCGCTGGCTAGCTCGCGGCCACAGGTGATGCCCAGGACCGTCGCGGTGGCCAGTGCACCGGCTGGTACCAGCAGGCTGGTTCCCGCCAGCGCCGAGGAGTCGCCATCACCGACCGTCAGCTTGCCGCCGGTGCCATCGATCGATTTCTTGACCGGATCGCTGCAGATCGCGCCGCGCGCGTCACTTAGGTCCGGCTCACCCATCGCGGCATCGGGCATCCCGGTGTTGTCTTCCAGGTTGGGATTGCCGGTCTTGCAGCCGATCGGCCCAACCTGACTCAGCCCGAAGCCGAGCAAGAGGGCCAAGCCCAGGCGTCCTGCCCGGGCGAAAGAGAGAGTCTGCGAGTTCATGAGAGGCTCCAAAGAGGGGCGAGCTAGGGTAGCTGCACGCGCTCGATCATCACGTAC
>DAORCZ010000635.1:3400-5264 GCA_035345735.1 Pseudomonadota bacterium
AACTGGACCTGGGCCTTGCGCTCGTAGGGGTTGCGGGTGGTGCTGCAGTCGGCGGTGAGCTCGGGATCTTTGCCGTTGAGGGTGACCTTGCCGCTGATCTGCACGGTCTTGACGTTCACCGGAATGTCGCCGGGGTTGCCGCCGGTGCAGACGCCCGAGTTGGCGCAGCCGTAGCCCTTGGGGCACTCGCCATCGCAGGGCACGGCGGGGGCGCACTGGCCGCGCGGATCGCAGTAGTTCTTCGCCGGGCAGGCCTGGCGCGACCACTCAAGGCAGCCGCTGGCCCCGATGCGACAGATCTCGCTGGTCGCTTCATCGGCACAGCGGCTAAGGCCGGCGGCGCACAGATCCTTGCCGCTGCAGTCGACATCGCAGCTCTCGCTGTCGCGACACATGACGCCGCCGGGGCAGCCGATGATCGGGCCCCAGCCCGAGCAGGTCGCCGACTGCTGCTCGCAGACCTGCACCTGACCGCCGCGACAGCGTCGCGCTCCGACGGTACAGCTGCAGGGAGGCTCGTTCTTGGTCAAATCCTCCAGACTCTCTTGTCCGGGCGTCGCGCAGGACGCCACCAATCCACACAGCGCAAAGACCATCCCAACAATTCGTCGCATTGCTTGACTCATTTCCTTGGATCTCCCGTTGCTGAATTTCCGAATTGGCGTTGCTGAATTTGGGCGCCAATTGACGTAGGCAAACGGCGCACATCGTGCGCGGGGACCCCTCTCTCGTCAAGAGGCCAATCGGGCGTTCCCCGACGGGAGCCCGGCCGTCATGCCGCTTTACTTGGGTGACCAGGCACGATACCGTCAACGAAAATGGCCTTTCACTTGGGGGCAGCCCTGGCAATGGTTCGCGACCGTGCGCGCAGCATGGGACCGCGGGCGCTGCTGCTTCCACACGACAATCCGGATCCCGACTCGCTCGCGGCGGCTATGGGGCTATCGCGCCTACTTGAACGCGAGGGCATGGTCTGCACCATCGGCATGGCCGGCATCATTGGCCGGGCGGAAAACCGGGCCATGGTGCGGGTGCTGGGCTTTGACCTGCGTCCGCTGGAGAGCCTGGACCTGAGCAGCTTCTCGATCGTCGCGCTGCTCGATACGCAGCCGGGGACGGGTAACAACTCGCTGCCGGCCTCGCGCCTGCCCGACATCGTCATCGATCACCATCCGTTGCGACCGCTGTCGCAGCAGGTGCCGTGGTGCGATATTCGGCCGGAGTTCGGGGCGTCGTGCACGATTGTCTGGGACTACCTGAAAGAAGCCGGCATCGAGTGGACGCCGGATCTGGCGACGGCGTTTCTCTACGGCGTCAAGACCGAGACCCGCGACCTTGGGCGGGAGTGCGGGCCGCATGAGCGGCAGGCGTATCTTGAGCTCAACGCGCTCGCTGACCACGCCAAGCTTTATTCGATCACCAACCCCAAGCTCAGCCGCGAGCACTTTGCGGCGCTTGATCGCGCCTGTCGCATGGCGATCTGCTGGGGGGATCTGCTCGCGATTAACCTGGGCAGCGTGCCGTATCCCGACTTGGTTGCCGAGATCGCCGAGCTGATGCTGGCCTACGAGCACGCGCGCTACTGCATCTGCGTCGGCGAGCACGAGGGGCAGGTCTTCTTGTCGATCCGCAGCGAAGACGAAGCGTCCCACGCGGGAGAGCTGATTCGGCGCGTGGTCGGCAGCAAAGGCGCGGCGGGGGGTCACGGCATGAGCGCGGGCGGACGCTTGCACCACAGCGTGCGCAGCGATGCCGAGCTCAAGTCGGTCTACGACGAGCTGGTCGCGCGCATGGTGGCTGAGCTGTCGATCAGTCAGCCTCCGACGCCGCTGCTCTAGGTCCCTGGCCGCTCAAAAGCTCGTTT
>DAORCZ010000636.1:0-5261 GCA_035345735.1 Pseudomonadota bacterium
ACACCAGCTCCATGGTCAGATAGCGCTCACCTTCGTGTTCGCCGATGTCGAACACCTGCGAAGGGCGCGGAAAAAACGCTGTGATCTCGCAGGCTTTCGACGGGCCGCGAAATGGCAGCAAGGTTCGTTGGACCACGCCCAGACGGGTACCTACACGCAGCACATGGACCGCCTGCGGACCACGGTCGCGTGTTACGATTCCGTCGGGAGCGTCTTTGTAATGGGCGACATTGTGCGACGGGTGGGCCGCGGTGGGAAGTTCCTCGGCTGGTACATCCGCTACAAGGATCTCGATGGCACGCGACGGCAACGGGCCAGCCATCAGCCGACCAAGGCTCTTGCAGCGCGCATGCTGCTAGAGATCGAAGCGCGCATTGCACGAGGCCAGGTCGGTATCAGCGAACCGGAAGCCCCAACGGAATCGCTGACCGTGTCGGGCCTGTGTGAGCGCTTTCTCTGCGAGTTCAACAGCCCGCGCATCAAGCACATCGGCCGCTATCGCGCCGCCTCGCGCACATCGATCGGCCGCGTGCTGCGCTTCATCGGGCAGGTGCCGTTATCGCAGCTCAGCCGCGCCGACATCGAAAAAGCGCGCGACGGCATCGCTCGCAGCTTTCAGCCGAATACGGTGCGGGCGTCGATGGCCCCGTTTGGGGCAGCGCTGTCCTGGGGTGTACGCCAGGGACTTTTGGCCAGCAGTCCGGCGCGCGGTATCGAGCTGCCACGCCGTGAGCTTTCGACCGAGTATCTGTCGGCTGAAGAAGCCTCACGCCTTCTCGTGGAAGCGGAGCACCGTGCCCGTCTGCGCAACTGCCCGACGGCGTGGTCACGCTTCATCGGCATCTCGCTCGCCTTACGGATGGGGCTGCGACGTGGTGAAGTGTTCGGTCTGCGCTGGCCAGACATCGGCTTTGAATCCGGCCGACTGACCGTCGCCAAGAGCTACCGCCTGGCCCCCAAGAACGGCAAGGCGCGCCACCTGCCACTTCCCTCTGCGCTGGTTCCACTCTTGCGCGAATGGCGCGAGCGCTGCCCGAGCACCGACGAGCGCTTGGTCTGCCCCGTCCTTTATGCGGGGCGCTGGGGCATGTCATCGAACCGCGCCACACACGGTCTCGCTCCGTTCCTGCGCGCTGCTCGCTGCAAGCCCCTGTCACGCGGCTGGCACGCACTCCGCCATACCTTCGCCTCGCAGTTCATCATGGCCGGCGGCAATCTCGTGACGCTGCAAAAGCTGCTCGGCCACTCCTCGATCGAGATGACCCTGGTCTACAGCCATCTCGCGCCCGATTTCGTCGCGGGCGAGATCGAGCGGCTCAAGTACTAGCGACCGGCCTGCGCCAGCGCGTGTTCCTCGAACTCGGCGTTGCAGTGACCGCAGAACAGCCATAGGTTTGGCCGGCCCCAGACGTTGCCGTGTGCATTCGGGCACGAGTACTTGCTCTTGCGATTGAATGGCGGCACGCCATGCACCGCCCATCCGACACGCTGCCAGGGCAGCCAGTGCGCTGACGGTACAGATTGCAGCGCTCGCTGAAAGGCGCCATCGGGGTCGATGATTTGTTCCATGCGCTGGCCGGTCTGCCGTCCACCCGGCTGCCCTGAATCCGTTGGAATCAAGCCGAGCTGGCACATCCTCTCAGCCCACTCGCGATTGTGGTAGCCCACTCGGCTGGGATGGCCATGAAGCTCCTGCCACAAATGACACATGTCGTGGACCAGGGCGGCGGCGATGGCCCAGCGTGGGCGGTGTCGCAACTGGTGGGGATTCATGCCGATTTCGTGCGTATGCCCCCGGCCATCCTCCCACTTCTGCGGCTTGAAATAGCCCTGCGTATCGCGGCTTGAGAAAGTCAACAACACCGACGGAAGCGAGCCATCAAAGAGCATGCGGTTGAAGTGCTCGAACAGCGCCTGATATGCACCAAACTGCTGCGGGGTTGGCCGATCGCGTCCTGGGGCCGTCTCCTCCTCAATGTCAGGCGGTCCGCCTAACTCGTCGGTCAATCCTGACTCCTCCAGCGCATCAGCTACATCCCGTCGCGGCAAACGCCTCGCTCTAGGGTCAGCGACGACGAGATGACGTGCCGAATCCGCCCCGCCCCGCTCGCGAATGCGCAGCGCCCGCATCCGACAGCGCGCCCGGCAATAGCGCCGATGCGATCGATGCACGTCCGGCAAGTCGTCCCCACAGACCACGCAGAGCCGCACGCTCATGATGGAACCCCCCCGCAGAAATCGTAACACGACAACGACGGGAAACCGTCACGGCGCGTCGCTAGAAGTCGGCAGCGCGTGCCGCGCAGAGCGCGAACCGAAGTGCAGATATGAATGGGGAAAAGCGGAGGATGACGGAGGCCCGAGCCGTACCGCGGGGCGCGGCTTTAGAGCGAGCGCGAGCCGGCGGTCTAGTTTTCGTCGCTGGCTTGGATCAGCCCAGCGAAGCGGCGGAAGTCCTCGACGTTGTAGGTGACCAGACGCGGAATACCGTACGCGAGCATCGTCGCAACGATGTTGGCGTCATGCACCTGCTTGCCGCCGAAGGGAATCTGCTCCAAGAGCAGATAAAGCTGCTGCGTGACGATCGGCTGGTCTTCCGCGACGATGAACATCCCTTCGTACGCTTGCGCCGTCTGCAAGATCTCAGCCGCAGAAAACGGCCGCGCGAACGCCTGCGGGCGCGACATCCCCGACATCAGCTCGCGCAATACCTGACGACTGATCCACGCCTCGACATCACCATGCTCGATGCGCGACAGCAGCCCACGCGCATGGAAATAGTGCGGCGACCGATTCGCCACCGCACTGATCAGCACATTCGTATCGACGAAGATGCGCTCAGCGGTCGCCATCGCCGTAAAGCTGTTCGCGGCTGAACGTCAGGTCGGCAGGCCAGTTCCCGGTATCGACGCTGGGCAGACGATCCAAGATCGACGAGCGCCCCGCCGCCGGCCGCTTGCGAACGATCAGCGTGACCTCCGTCTCGCCCGGCTCGAAGTCCTCAGGAAGCTGCACGATCGCACGGCGGTCTGGCAACACCGTCAGTTTGAGATCTAGATTGCGCATTGGGCACCACCTGCACGGAACGTAGCACGCATGGGCAGCGGATCCACTGTCGCTCGGGCGGACGAAGGTGCGCATCACTATGCGGAATTGACACAGCCCAGTTAGTAGCGTAAATCGCAAGGCCGTCGACCACGATTTTGTGTCGATTACGAAGATGAAGAACAGAGGATCTGGAAAATGAAGACTGCGACTCTAAGTGATGCCATCGATATCATGCGTAATGGAAATCATTGTTTATGGGTGGGAGCAGGATGCACCATACAATTGGTAGGACCATCTTATGCTCCATCATGGCTTGAGCTGGTAGAGAAATTAGAAAACGAATCAAGTATAAGCCCTAGCAGCGCTAGCTACCCTACAAGGCTGGAGCAGTGCCAAGCAAAACTCGGCAAAGCGAGATTCCGCCAAGTAGTCCGTGAATAATTGCATGATAGGATATACCGAAAACTATTTGATCTAGCCTTAGCAGACCATGCGGATGGTTCGACAAATGTCCCTGCGGCAGTAAAAAAATTGGCACATCTAGGGGCAATTGGAAATCCAATCGTAAGCTTTAACATTGAATCTGCAAGTGCAATTGCTTTATCCAAAGCGACAGCACCCATTCTGGCGAAGACATACGTTAAAAATGCAGAACACGAATTAGCATATCAGTTCGATACCACACGGCCAAAACCGTTGGCGCGAAAAGTACTTCTCCCGCACGGTTGTTTAGAAATGGCGGGCTGTGTGCTCACAGATGCTGAGTACACAGCCCATGAATCCTCGATGGCTTTTCAGGTCGCCACACATCAAGCTTATGCGTCCGACCTCTTTATTGTGGGAATGAGCCTTGCTGATGAATATCTGCAAGTACAAATAGAAAAATTTCGAGAATGGATCAGGAAGATTTACTGGATACAAACAGATGGTTCGACTGCGAATGAGAAAATAGCGAATAGGTGCGATATGATTTTCGTTAATCCTGGTTCGTGGCCTACTTTTTGGGACTGTTTTGACAAGCCACTTAACTCCGAATTAACCCCAAAGCCCGAGGACCTCTATAAGGTTTGGTGGAAACTAGTCACGGATGCATGGGAGCAGTTGGGGCAGCCTAATATGGATATGGCTAATTCCTATGATCCGTCACATAAATCCCCAGAGAGCCAAGAATACATGAATTACGCTATGGAGGCCGGTGAAGGTAGACCGCGACGGCCGCTTATGTCCGATGAGATAACAAAGCTTACTGACTATTGTAAATCACTGCTAAGGAAATTTGGTACGTAACGGTAACTTTATAAAATTGCATTTCGATTGGGTAATGTGCGCCGTCCTGCAATTTTTGTCCTACCGCCCCCGCTTCCCCTCTGCCGCCTTGGCGCGGACCTCACGCTTGGCGGCCAGCCGCTTCATCTCGTGCAGCGTCTCCCTCTCGCGCTCGACAAAGTCGCGGGCGGCTTTTTCGAGGAGGGCGTTCATGCTGCCGCCGGGTTCGAGGGCGGCGAGCAGACGCAGGTCTTCGTAGAGGTCTGTCGGGAAGTTGATGGTGGTCTTGTGCAGTCCGCCGGGCTCAGCAGCGACGGTCTTGCGGGGGGCCATGGCGCGAACAAACCACGCATGCAGGGTGGGGTCAAAAGGTTCATCGACGGGAAATATGCAAAGGTTTCACATATGCACTGCCTTCTGATGTGCAGGCGAACACGACTGGAGGTCACACCATGCGCTCCCGCTCAAAGGTCTCGCCCGTCGCAGCTCCCGGCCGTCGTTGCCGCGCTTGGCCTGGCCGAAGAGGATCGGCGACGCTTGAGCGTCCTGATTCGACGCCTGCACCGGGGACGCTGGCCGCTTCTGCGCCCCCTGGCGATGCGTCAGGTTGGAGGCGTGCTCTGTGAGGCGGTGCTGTGGCGCAAGGGCTGCTCGCCTCACTTTGGCCTAGTGACGTGGCGGGCAGACGGCCCGGGGCTGTCATGGCAAGGGCTGGCTACTCGCCAGGCGGCGCTCACTACGCTGCGGGGCCTGCGCTAATGCGCCCGTGCGAACAGGCTGTGGGGATGCGACATCGTGCTCGGGTCTGCGTCTTGCGCGCAGAGATGGAACATGGACCGCGCGTGGACCACGGTCCTCTTCAGCAGCAGATTTCTCGACGGAAGACCGAGCAGTGTTCGCCGATGTCGAACACGCGGGCGACGTTGCGATGGGTGACGCGGCGGGCG
>DAORCZ010000637.1:0-5248 GCA_035345735.1 Pseudomonadota bacterium
AAGATCCACTGCGGATGCTGACTCCATCGGGTGGATCTTTCGCTGGGCGCGAGCGCGGATTGCTGACCGTCCCCGTCAACGCAAAGCCCAGCGAGCCATCGCTGCGCTTGCCGGCAGCCATGGCGTTGGTGAGGATCTCCATCGTGGGCTCACGCTTGAGCAGCGCCGGCGAGGGGCGAAAGCGCAAATACAGGTGCAGCTCCGAGAGCGGCGGCGGATCGCGCAGCTCGACGTAGCCTTCGAGCGAGATCTCGGCATCACCGGACTGACTGCGCACATCGCTCAGCGTGGCTCGGCCCCGCTCGAAGACAACGCGGGCGGTCACATTCCCCAGCGAGAGTTTGGGAAAGGTTAAGCCCTGCGATAGGAAGGGATCGCCCGGCACCGCCAGCTTGGCCTTGCCATCGCCGAGGACCCCCTGCTCAACCCGCAGCTCAATCAAACCGTTGGTTTTGCTGTAGTCGAGCGGCGCCGCTAGTGGGCCGGCCGCGGCACGTCGCGCGGCGGTCTCTTTTTCTACCTTGCGCAGTGGAACTTTTAGATCCGCGCTGCCGCTGAGTACGCCCAGCACCGGCAGGGGCACAAACTGGGCGAGGATGGGCGCCCGCGCCAGCGTCAGCTTGTCTAGCTCGGCGCGCAACATCGCCCCATCGCTCGTCAGCCCACCGTCAGCGCTCAGCGTCCCCCCCAGCGCTTCGACATCGACTCCGAGCACGCGATCCCCGCCCAGGAGGGCCAAGATCGGTGCGCGCAAGCGAAGCTGCTCAACGAACATCGCCTTGGGGCGCTGCGTGGCATCGGCTGGCGCGCCCGGCGCCCCTCGGGGGCGCAGCGTGACATCGCTGGCCCCCGCACCCACGGGCAAAAGATGCAATCCGATGTCGCCAATCGTGACGTCCATACCCAGGCCGATGCCCCACGCACCCGAGCCCGGCGAAGGGGGTCCACTGTCCTGCGAGAGCTCGCGCTGCAGGCGATCCTTGATGCGATCCAGCGGCAGCGACACATAGAACGACACCCCGAACACAGCGATGGCAAACAGCGGATAGGCGATGATGCGCAACAAGCGCGCCTGGTTCTTCTTCAGACGAAGAACCCGCAACATGCTGAAGTCCTTCTTAGTTTTTGTCGGCATCTTTTTCGCCTTCGCCGCCCTTGCCCCCAGTTCCCTTCTTCGCTGTCTTGGGCGCGTGCTCGTACGTCGAAATGGTCAGGTCGACTTCGAAATCCTGATGCTTGTCGTCCCGCGAACGGATCGAGAGCTCGGTGACCAGCACGAGGTTGCTGGGATAGGTCTCGATCTTGCGCATGAATTTGAGCAGTGGCTCTAGCGCCACCTTGCCGATGCGCACGTCGATCGACTGCTGCAGATACTTTTTGCCGACCGGCTCGGGGCTGCGTGGGTTGGTCTCGCGGATCTCGATGCCGACCTCTTTGGCCATCTGCTCCAGGAAGCCTGACAGCTGCAGTGAGCTGCCGCCGATGCGCGACTCTAGGTTGCGCTCGCGGGCTTTGGCCGACAGGTAGGCTTCGCGCTTCTGTTCGATGTCGCGCAGCGCACGCCCCATCGCATCGTTCTTTTCTTCCAGCGTGTCGATGGTGTCGTAGACGCTGTAGATCGCGATCGCGGTGCCCAGGAACAGCACCGTGCCGAGGAGACCAAACAAGAGCGCCCGCTGCCGCGCCGGGATGGCGTCCAGCGACTCGCGCAGACGGGTCCGCAGCGACGAGAGCATGCCGCTCTCAGACTTGGTGGAGGTAGGTTCTGCGTCACTCACAGGGCTGCTCCTGCCTAGGGACAGGTGGTGGTCATTTCAAAAGAAAACTGCTTCGCTTCGATGGGCTTTCCGTCTGCACCCGTGTTCTTGACGGTCAGCACCTTGCCCTTCTGCACCCCTTTGACGCAGCTCAGCTTGGCCAAGCCGGCGGCAAAGTCTTCAACGTACTGCGCAGAAGCCGCCGTCGCCTTGAGGTCGATCTTCTTCGGCTTGATGTGCAGCTCCATGACATCCAGGCGGGCCGGGTTGTTGTCCTTCGACTCGGGTGCCGCGCGTGAGATGTCCTCCACAAGGTCAAGGGCGGTGACCTGCGGAATGCGACGCTCTCCGCCCTTGTCTTGCTGGAGCGCGCTGTTGAGCTCAGCCGTGACAGCGGCGCCATCAGTCTTGGCTTCGCCGAAAAGCGACGTGGTCTCGCTGCTGAGCCGCTGCCGCAGTCGCTCCGACTCTTTCTCTAGCAGGTGGAGCTGCGCGCTCACCCAGCCGCCGACGCACAACAGCAATGCCACGAAGAAGCCCACCAGATAGGGGGCGCGCTCGCGCAGGAAGGCATAGTCGGTGCGGAACGCGAACTCACCCTTGCGAAAGTTCACCTGCGGCGCCTGCCCGGCGTTCACTTCGGCCAGGGCCAGACCCACCGCCGCGGCACCGGTGCAGAAGCGCCGCAGCAAGGCAAAGCTGGGCATGCGCATCTTGGCCAGCGTAGCGGTATCGATGGACAGCGAGGCCGACATGGCCGCCAGGGTTGGCGTCGGTCCTTCGCGGCTGCCAAACCACGGTGCGCGCGGTGGGGGTACCAGCGGCAGCACTTCCAGGTCCAGCTCGTTCTGCAAGAGCTCGAAGATGCCGCGCATCTCGGACGTGCCGCCGCACAGATAGACCATGCGTGGCGGCTCGCCCAAGCGGGCGCTATAGGCCGACAAGGTCTGTCGCAGCTCACGGATCAGCGGCTTGAGCGCCGTGCGCAGCGCGACGGCGGTCTTGGGGTCCGAGGACTCGTCGAGGCCATACTCGTGCTTGAGCATCTCGGCGCGCGTGAAGTGCAGGTCATGAGCGCGCGCGACGGCTTGCGTCAGTTGACGTCCCCCACGGGCAATGGTGCGTACGAAGGGCACAACGACCTGGCCGGGGCGGCTTTGATGCGGGGCCACAGCGCAGACATGGGTAAAGCGATGGCCGATATCGACGACCCACAGCGGCATCGGCGGCCCCAGGCCCTGCGTGTCGGCGGAGCCCTTGCCGCGCGCGCGCGGCGGCGTGATGAAGAGTGGTGCAGTGGCCAGCGCCAGAGCGGCGACCCGCCTGGGCTCAATGCGCTGAGCGAGGAGCGTCTGCAACATCCAGTGCAGCTCGTCCCGCGGAGCGCAGGCCGCGACCCATTGCGAGGGCGCTTCGCCGCCGCCGGGCTGTGGCGAGCCAACGCTGATCAGCGTCTGGTCGACAACCTGATCGTCGAGATCGGTCATCAGCTGGCCCGCCAGCTCGAACGGCAGCGCGAGCTGAACCTTCTTCGGATCAGAGAGCGGCAGATCCAGCAAGCGCAGGGTCACGCCGTTCGCCAGCGCGACGACAGTGGTCTCTCCCTTGGGTTTGATCTCAGCCAGCAAGAGCGACAAGGCCCGCAGTTGACGCGACAGCAGGCTGGCGTCGTCGTGGGCCTCGGCCGCCGCTCCTTCACCGGCCGGGGGGGGCGCTGCGCCCTCGCTGGCAACGGCGATTGCTGGATCGACGACCGGGGGTGAAACCGGATCTGGGCCGGGGACGCGGGCCTCGAAGATTCCCACAAGCTGCGCGCTGCGAAAGCCGGCTTCGATGCGCGCGACTTTCACTGCGTAGCTGCCGAGGTCTATGCCTAAGATCGTGCTGGCCATTCGTTACACCAAGTGGATGAATCCGCAGTCATTAGTCGATGCGGTAGTACAGCCAAGTTCCCCGGGTGCAGCTGGGGTGGCCGGTGCAGAGGGGGTTGAAGTTGGCTCGCCGCGTGTCCCAGACTCCGCGAATGTGGACCTGGGTGGTGCGGCTGGCGCCACGCTGGACGATGCCGGTTGAATCGACGCGATAGTAGCGACGCGGATTGCCCGTGCCGCTGCCGCGGTCGCGCAAGTACTGGGCCAGTGCACCGGGGCACATGGGGATGGAGCGCAGGCCAGTCGTCGGCTTGGGGGGCGCACTACCGCCGGTCATCGACGCCAAGCTGTCGGCTAGCTGCGGCACCTGGCTGAGGGCCTGGCTGCAGATAAGGTTCGAGAGCAGTTCCACCGCATCACTAGATGTCTGTCCGCCACCGCCGGGCGGCGCGCCAGGGCGGGCCGATGGCACGATGCGCGGTGCGGGAGTAGACGGCGGCGGCGTGGTCACCGTTGGGCACTGCTTGGTATCCACCTGACACTTGGGAATCGACAGCTGTCCCGAGAGCGTACGCAGCGCCGGCAGTCCGGTCTTAAGCAGGCCGGTCACCTGCTGCGCAACGATGGCCGTGTTGGGATCGAACACCGCGTTGCGATCGGCAGCACTGGCGGCAATCATCGCCGCCACCAGGGGCCACGAGGTCGCTTCGATGGCGCTCGCCAGCACCCGGCAGTCCGTGCCGTTTCCCGCGCTGCTGCCACCGTAGGCGGTAAACATCTCGCCGAAGGCCCCCCAAAAATCTTCGCTGACGCCGCGCACCAAGTTCAGCTCTTCGATGGTGTCGAGGTAGTGGTTATGCGCCTCGTAGCGATCGTTGCCGCGGTCATAGCGTTCCTCGCTCGCCGAAGCCGGTCCCATGGGGTTAAAGCGCAGCGGATCGACATCGGTCCAGTCGATGATCGCCGTCGGCAGATCCTCGCGCGTGATCTGGATGCCATCGCGGTCGACCGTGTTGAACATGCGATCGTAGCGCTGCGGACGAATCAGGTTGTAGAGCAGGTAGTACAGGTTGCGCTGCGGCTGCGCGTACGGGTTCACGCCCGAGCCGCAGTTGATCGGGTACTTCCCCTCTTCCGAGGTGATCACCAAATCCAGGTTCGTGCCCTGCGGCGTACCCAGGCCTTCGACATTCTTGAGGTCGATGCCGACCAGGCCACCTAAGCCTTCGCGCGCCTCGGCGTCGCCCGACAGGGCCTTGGCCAGAAAGCCGGCGTAGTCGGTGATGACGATGGCATCGCGCATCTCGGGCGGCAGCATCTGCAGCATGCCCTGCAGACCGTCTTGCACTGCGGTCAGGAGCTGACCCAGCTGCATGCCAGAGCGGGCCAGGTATTCGGCGCGCAGCTGATCGCGGCTGTTGATCGCGGCCTCAAGCTCGATCTGCGCGGTGTAGGCAAAGTCAGCGGCGGTTGCGCCGATGATCGCCGTCGTAACCACGACCACCAGGATCGCGACACCGCGCTCGCGCAGCGAAGGCTTGCGACGACGGCCGACCTGCCCCACTGTGGCCTTCGTCTCATCGGCGGGAGACGGAGTCTCGCCATCCGCGGCATACGTTG
>DAORCZ010000638.1:0-5241 GCA_035345735.1 Pseudomonadota bacterium
AGGCGCAGGTGCCCCCCGAGAAGCAGGCGGTGATCCTGGCGCGGGCCATTTCGTACGACAAAGAGCTGCGCAGCCGAGCCGGCAGCAGCCTGGTGATTGCCGTGCTGTACAAGCCGGGAGCCGCCGACAGCGAGAGCACGGCGACGGAGGTTCTGCGCGCCTTCAAGAGCATGGAAGGCATCAAGGTGCAGGAGCTACCGCTGAGCGTGGTCAAGCTGCCGTACAGCGGCAAGGATGCGCTCAAGAGCGCGATCGCGGCGCAGGGGATCGATGCGCTGTACTGCTGTCCCAGCCTGGATGCCGAGCTCTCGGCGATTCGCGAGATCAGCCATCAGGCGCACGTGCTGACCTTGGCTTCGCGTCAGGCCTTCATCCAAGCTGGGCTGTCGATCGGCGTGTTCTCCAGCGACGGGAAGCCGATGATCATGGTCAACCTGGCGGCGAGTCGCGACGAGGGCGCGGTGTTGGCGACCGAGCTCTTGCGACTGGCGACTGTCATCCGCTGACGGTACGGCGCACGGCGAAACTCTTTGCACACGACTCGGGGAACGTAGGTGTTGGCCTGCCTTGCATTGCGAGCCGCTCAGAAGGGGCCGCGACGGCCTAGGGCCTGCAAGCGCGCCAGGCAGGCCTCGGTGATCGTCGCGGGCAGCGCCTCTTCAACGGGCCAGCCAGCCGGCAGACCCGAGCGTCCGCCCGCCCGCAGCACGGACAGCGCGTGGCGATAGGCTTCGACGGCCTCGATGGGCTGAGCGAGCTGTTCGAGCACCAGACCCAGCTGATAAGGCGCCATCCACGCATCGCTTGCAGACAGGTAGCAGGCCCCGCGCAGGGCGACGGCGGCCTCGGACAAGCGGCCGGTGTGCTTGAGGGCTAGGCCACGCAGCAAGTAGGCCACAGCCTGCGTGTCTTCCCGCGCCGTAAGCGCATCGAGCAGCGGCAGAGCGGCCGCGAATTCGCCACGCTGCACCAGAGCGCTGACCGTCGCCACATCGATCCCGCGTGCACTGTTGAGTGTGCTGTGGGGTCCGCTGTCTCGGCCGCTGAGCAGGGGGATGGCGGGATCGCTCAGGCGACTACTCCCGCGACCGAAAGCTCGGTCACTCGTGGTGCCAGGGCGCGCTGCCGGGGGACGCTGAGCCGCGGCTGGCGGCTTGGAAGAGCCGGTGGTGACGGCTGGCAGTCCCGCGTCGCTATCACCCACCGCCGGAGCCCGGCGCAGCAGCACCGAGTCTTTGAAGTCCGGGTCTTCGCACAGCAGTCCCGACAGCCAGGCCAGGGGCCGCTCGGCGGCGCTGAGCAGCAGGTAGCCCCCCGGGCGCAGGTAGGTCGCCAGGCGCGCGACGATGGCGACGGCAACCGGGCGATCAATGTAGATGAGCACGTTGCGGCAGACGATGGCATCGAAGGGGCCAGAACCGGACGGCGGCTCAGCCCCGCTCTCGATGTCGTGCGGTTCAAAGCGCAGACGCGCCGACAGGCTGGGATGCATGCGGACCGCGCCCGCCTTTTCTGCGACGGTGTAGCGAGCCCGCCAGGCTGGTGGCAAGGGGGCAGCGGCGCGCGCGGAGTAGCGACCGGCACTGGCTTCGGCGAGGGCCTCCGGACGCAGATCGGTGGCCAGAATCTGCGGCTGCAGGCCAGCATCAAGCAGGGCCATGGCCAGGCTGTAGGGCTCTTGCCCCGTCGAGCAGCCCGCCGACCAAAGTCGCACTCGCCGCCCCGGTTGCAGATCGCGGGTCAGCGCGGCAACTAGCGTATCCAGCTCTGCCTGGTCGCGCAGAAACCACGTCGTGCCCGGTGGGCTGCCCGGCGGTGGAGTCATGTCTCGGCTCCTGGCCGCAGACGGCGCAGCGCCATGGCCAGCCGATCAGGGGTGTCAACCAGCGCGGCCCGCGTCGCGGCGAGCGCAGCGCTTGGCATGCCACTGACCACCGCGGTGCCCGGATCTTCGATGAGGGCCAGCCCACCCGCCGCTTCGACGGCGGCAAGTCCGCTGGCGCCATCGCTGCCCATCCCCGACAGCACCACGCCCGCCGCGGCGGCGCCGAAGGTCTTGGCGAGCGAGCCCAAGAGCACGCCCCCCGAGGGGCAATAGCCATCCCCAGGCGAGCCGCGCAGCAGGCGCACCTGCGCTTCGGCATCGATGGTCAGGTGCCGATCTTCGGGCGCGACGACAACGTCGCCAGGCAGCAGCCGCTGACCGGCTTGCGCCACGCTGACCCGATGCGGAGTCGACGTACTTAGCCACGCGGCGAGCGCCGCCGTCGAGCCGGGTGTGGTGTGCTGAACAATCGCGATCGGAAAGGGCAGTGGCGGCGACAGCGCCTGCAGCATGGCCCGCAGGCCGCGTGGCCCACCGGTAGAGGACACGATGCCGACGATGTGCAGATCTCGACGGGGCAGCCGGCGCGGAGTGCGACGCATAGGCAGCGTGCGGCTGGGGGTGAAACGCAGCGCGGCGCTCTTGCGCAAGACATCGGCAAGTGCGCGGGCTGCCGTCTCGTCCATGCCCTGGCGGGGCTTGGGAAAGACCGCCACCGCCCCGCGCGCCATCGCCTCCATTGCAGCGCTGCCGTCGCTGGAGGCCAGATCAGCGACCACCACGATGGGGGTCGGCTGCTCGCGCATGATGATCTCGATGGCCTCGATGCCGCCCATCATCGGCATCAGCACATCCATGGTGATGACATCGGGCCGCAGCGTCCGCGCAAGCTGTTCGCCGCGCTGGCCATCGCCGGCTTCACCGACGATCTCTAGGTCGGAAAAGCGCGACAGCGTGGCCTGCAGCAGGCCGCGCACCAGGCGAGAGTCATCGATAATGAGCACGCGAATCGGCATGGCCTCGTTCAGCCCAGGAAACGCGCGAGCAGCGTCCACAGGCCGGCGTGCGAAAGGTCGGTCTTGACCATGTAGGCATCGGCCCCGGCTTCGATCGCCCGGCGCTGCTCTTCGGCGCTGGCCCGCATCGAAACAATGACCACCGGCAGCCGGCGACCGGGCCGCGCCCGTACCCGCTTCACCAGGCCAATGCCGTCGAGCTTGGGCATGTCGATGTCGGTGACCAAGAGCGTGATCTCGCCCGCCTCGCTCAGCCGGACGAGCCCTTCTTCGCCATCGCCGGCTTCCAGGACCTTGACCCCGTGGGCGCGCAGCGACTCAGCGAGCAGATCGCGCACCACCGGCGAGTCATCGACCACCAACACAGTCGGCGCGACGCGGGCCCGCGTCACTGCATCGGTCGGGCTGGCGACGGCCCGGTTGGGTGTCACGCGGGGACTTGCCAAAAGCTCACCTGGGGACAGCACCAGCGACAGCGTTCCATCCTCCAGCGGAACGGCGGCGGTGATCAGCCGGTTGTGCACAAAACCGCGGCCGACGCCCTTCTGCACGACCTCGCGCTGGACGTGCTGATCCGATCCCGACAGCGCCACCAGACCCCGCCCGCTGCGCACCAGCATCAGTCGTTCGCTGCTTCCCCCGTCGATGACGGCTGGCCGTGGCGGTCCCGGGGGTTCATCCAGGAGGTCAGTCAGCGAAAGCAGCGGCACCAGCATGTCGCCGTAACGAATCGCTGGCCCATCGATGCCGCTCTGCTCGGGGTAGGCGGCGGATTCGGCCAGTTCGACGACGCTGGCGGCCGGCAGAGCGTAGCGACCGGCCCCGACCTCAAAGAGGATCATGCTGGCCAGTGCCGAGGTCAGCGGCACCAAGAGCTGCAGGCTGGTCTCGCGACCGAGCACGCTGCGCAGGGTCACCGTGCCGCCCATTTTTTCGACGGCCCGCAGAACGACATCAAGACCAATGCCGCGCCCCGAGATCTGGGTGACCTCGCGACGGGTCGACATGCCGGATTGAAACAGCGTGCGCAGCACCTGCTCTTCGCTCAGCGTGCTGGCGGTGGCGGCGTCGCAGAAGCCCAGCTCGACGGCACGGGCGCGTACGGCAGCGACATCAATGCCAGCGCCGTCATCGCGGATCTCGACCTCTAACCCCTGACCGCGGAGCTGAGCCCGCAGCCGAATCGTGCCCTCGCGTCGCTTGCCGGCCCGCAGGCGCGCATCGGGCGGCTCGATGCCGTGATCCACCGCGTTGCGGATCAGGTGCAGCAGCGGGTCAGCCAGGCGATCGAGTACGGCCCGGTCGACCTCGACGGCATCGCCTTCGAACTCCAGGCGGACCTCGCGACCCAGCTCGCGCGCCAGACTGTGGACGGCGACCGGATAGCTGGCAAGGAGCGTCGACAGCGGCACCATGCGCAGCTCGCGGACGACGCCGTCGAGCTCGGTGATCAGGTTGGCCATGCGGTGGCGGTCGTCGCGCAGCCGGCTCTCGATGCCGGTGATGGTCTGCAAGAGCGTGCCGAACAGCCGGCCGGCCTCGGGGTCTTTGCCGCGAATCTCTTCCTGGTAGGCAAGCGCGCTCTTGCGGGCTCGCCGAAACTCGCTAGCCGACAGATCGAGGCGAGCCCGGGTCAGCATCAGCTCGCCGACTAGCTCGCGCATGTGATCGAGCCTGGCCGCGGTGACGCGCAGGCTGGTCTCGGCAAGCGCGGGCGGCAGGCGCGATGGCCCTGGGCTACCCGCCGGCCGCGGGGTGGGCGCTGGGACAGTTGGAACCGGCGGCGGAACCGGCGGCGGAACCGGCGGCGGAACCGGCGGCGGAACGGTCAGCGCACTTGTCGGCGCATTCGCGACAGGGCCGGGCGCGACGCTGGCCCCGGGAGCCGCCAAAAACGCCTGCAGCCCCGCGACATCCGAGCCGCTTGGATCCTCGCTAGCCATCGCCGCCGAGATGAGGTCGAAGCCCTGCAGGATGCGATCGCCGGTCTGCGGGTCACAGCTCCCCTGCGGCAGGACGGTGCGCAGAAGCTCTTCCAGTTGATGGCAGATGCTGGCCAGCGCGGAATAGCCCAGCAGCCCGGCCTCGCCTTTGAGCGTGTGCAGCTCGCGCAAGAGCTCGGCGGAAAGGCCCGGCTCGGCGTCGCCCTGTTCGAACTGAATCCAGCCCAGGTTGAGGCGCGTTAAGCGCTCCGAGCCGAGGGCGCGAAACATCTCCAGGCGCCTGCGCTCGGCAGTGCCCTGGGGGGGGCTCACTTGCCGCCTCGGCCCCAGCCCTCACTCGACGACAGCCCGGCCGCCTCCTGCGAGTGCCGCGACGAGGACGCGCGCGGTCCGTCATCGCCAATCGCCAGGCCCGCCAGCTCACCCGCCTCGCGCGTCATCTGCTTGATGCTGCGCA
>DAORCZ010000639.1:0-5241 GCA_035345735.1 Pseudomonadota bacterium
TGCCCACCGGGGCCGGATGGTTGGGACCGGCCGAGGTGTAGACGGCATGCTTCCAAATCGGCCCCCCGCGACCCGAGTGATCGGCCTTGCCAATCACTCGCTGCGCGCCGATCACCGCGATGCCGCCGTGTCCCGGGGGGCTCTCGAAGGCCTTGATCGAAAAATTGGCGAAGGTCAGCCCGGTGGCGTGGCGGGGAAAGGCCTCAAACGCCATCAAAAGCTCGCGCAGGACTTTTTCCTGCGGGGCGGTAAATCCCGGGGTCAGCGTCTGCCGCGCCATCACCACCGTGGCGCCTCCCCCCTTGCTGTATTCAGCGTAAAGGGTGTGATTCCATCCGGGAGATTTTAGTTCGCTATCCTCGTACCCATGCAGAGCATCAGTGATTGCCAATAACGACATGACTTCCTCACCCATAAACTGGTAAATTGGGATGCCAATTAGTGCAGAGAGCTAGCGGCAGGCTGGGGCGCGACGCCGCCGCGGGGAGCGCCGTTGACTGGCCCACCGAGGCTGGGCGGAGGACCATAGCCCGCGGCTGGCAGAGCGGCCGCACCGGGCACAGGCGGGACAGGCGCTGCCGCCGGACTGGCCGCTGCCGCCAGGGGGGCCGCCAGGGGGGCCGCCAGAGGAGCCGCCAGACTCGGGGCGGGAGCAGCGGCCGGCGAGGCCGGGGGGCGACTGCCGCCGCGGTCGCGGGTGAGCGACATGGCTCCGACCGTCTGCCGCCCTGCCGAGACCGCCAGCTTGAGCTGCTCGGCCTTACCCAGATTTCCCCGCCGCGCGCTCTCGGGCATGATGCCGCGCACCAGGCTGGAATAGACCTTGGTCAGGCTAATGTCGGTATCGGCCGAGCCGACGATGACCTCGACCGGGGTGCTGCCACAAGTGCGGCGCAGGCCGAGGATCAGGTTCTGGTAGTGCTGCTCCGCCGCCCGGCGACAGTCTTCCAGTTTGCCGTCGAGGAGGTCAATCTTATTAATAAACAGAATGACAATCTGGCAGCGACTTAGGACGGTATCGTTCAGCAAAAAGGGCAGCTTGTGCGGTGAAAAGTATTCCTCCAGCTGGGAACGAATCCGCTCCTGGTTGAAGGACTGCTTGCCGACCCGCCGCCCCTGTTCGTCGCGCTTGTCGTTGCCGAGATCGACGGTGAAGATGATGCCCTGGATGCCAGCGAGGTCGACCACGCCGTCCTTTTCGACGTTGACGTCGCGCTGACACATCTTGAGCATGTCGCGCTGCGCCTCGACGAGGTGCTCGCCACCCCACTCATGCAGGCGAAAGACGTGCTCGACCCGCAGGCTTTCCTGGTGGTTGTGCGTGATGGTGACCGGGCGGTCATAGGTCTCGTCAAGACCGGTCTGTACCAAGTTGCTGATATCGGTCACCAGCGGATCGATCATCCGCAGCAGAAGCGCGGTCTTGCCGCTGCCCTCAATGCCAATAATCGCGACATTGTAAATCTGCTTCTTCGACGACGGATTTATGTCCTTATGGCGCTCCAGATCTTTCTTATCGCTAAGCAGGCGACTGCGTTCCTGTCCCAGCTGCGTACACTCTTCCGTCTTACTGAGCACTTGGCCGTTCAGATTGGCAATCTCTTCTTCCGCCTTCTGCAAAAGCAGCATGGCCTGCGCCTGCTCCTGCTGCCGGCTGCGATCGGCCTGCTCGCGGCCCTGCTGTTCGCGCAGGGCTTGCTCGTTCATCAGGGTCTGCACCTGCTGCCGCTGGCGCTGCTCCCGGACGCGGAAGTAATACCAGAACAATACGGAAATCAGGGCGGCCAGTATGCCAAAGAAAAGAGGATATGCGTACACGCCGCTGCCGCCACTATCTGCCTGTGCAAGTAAATAAAGGAACGCCATGTTTTCACTACCTATCCTGAAATGTTGTGCCCAGGCACCCCACACCACGGGCGCCGGATACGCCCCACGGGACACCTATCCCGCGGACGGCCCTCCCCTCGGCCGGCTGTCGGCCCCCCGACCGTTCTCCCCTGCCAGTACGGAGCCGCCACGGCGGTTCTGACCCCGATCCCAGAATTTGTGTCCACCCCGCGCCGCGCATAGCCTGCCTGGCCATGCCCGATACCCCTCGCTATCTAGTGCGTGCTGCAGAGCTACAAGCGCAGCCGGAGTTCGTCTTCCATCACCCGCTCAATCCCCGCTCGGCGATTGCCTTCCGGCAGCAGGACGGCAAGACGCTGAGCGAACTGACGGGCCTTACGCGGCTCGGCGTTCATCTGTGCCGCATCCTGCCCGGCAAGGAAGGTTTCGCCTATCACCGCCACCACCGCGAGGAAGAGTGGGTCTTCGTCCTTTCCGGGCGCGGCATCGCCGAGATCGGCGACGAGGAATTCGAGATCGGCCCCGGCGACTTCCTGGGCTATCCAGCTGGGGGCGCGGCCCACCACCTGAAAAACCCGCACGCCGAAGATCTGGTCTGCCTGATGGGCGGCGAGCGCTGCAGCGTCGAGGTCGCCGACTTCCCGCGCGACGGCAAGCGCCTGCTGCGCGATGGCCAGAAGGAACAACTGGTCAACGTCGCCGACCTGCAGCCGCTGTTTCCCGCCGGGGACGAGGGGACAGACCCGCAGGTCCGCTAGCAGCGGCCCATCGCGGCCCGTCGCAGTCTCGCTGCGCAAGGGCGCTTACGCGGAAGCCGCTGGCGCGCCAGATGCTGGCCCCCGCCGACGGTGAGTGTCCTATGATAGAGAGATGCTTACTCCCGCCGAGCAGGAGGAGGTACTGCAGAGAGGCATCCGCAGTGGACTGATCCGCGGGGAGCAGATTGCCGATCCCGCCAATCCACCCACCCTGCCGCAGGAGGCAGCCGAGCTCGTGCTTCGTTACGGTCCGCGCCTGGCAGAGCTCGTCGTCGGGGGGCAAGTCAGCGAGGCGACGATCGCAGATCTGGTGCAGCAGGTGCGCTTGGCCGCGATCGACCAGACAGCACCGCCCGTGTCCCATCGCGAATCGGCGCCCGCCAGCCCAACGTCCAAGGCTGACACGCCCGCGCCGCCCCGGGCGCAGGTCCCGGCAGCAGCCGAGGCAACGCCGCCCCCCGTCGAGCTGAGCAGCCCCTGGTTGGCCGACGAAACTTCGGATGCCCTGGCCGATGCGCCAACGCCCGTGGCCCCGGCCTCGGCATCGGGATCGAATCCGTATCTGTTTCCGGTCCAGCAGTGGGAGCGCTACGAGTTCATCAAGCTGCTCGGTCGCGGCGGCATGGGAGCGGTCTACCAGGCCCGCGATCGGCGCATCGGCCGCATGGTGGCGCTGAAGTTCCTGCACGCCGCGGACGAGCACATGGTGCGCCGCTTTATGCAAGAGGCCCGGGCGCAGTCGCGCGTCGATCACCCCGGAGTCGGCAAGGTCCTAGAGGTCGGCGAGGTCGCGGGCAAGGTCTACATCGCCATGCAGTACGTCGACGGCCAGGCGCTGCATCAGGCCAGCCCCACGCTATCGATCAACGACAAAGCCCGCCTAATCAAAGAAGCCGCCGAAGCACTGCACGCCGCGCACCAGCTAGAGATCATCCACCGCGAAGTTTGAATGATTGATAGCGATTGTCTCCGTTGCCAGGGAAAGACCGCACAGCGACGGAGACACCCCGATGACCCCTTACAGAACGGACGCAGCCCACACACGCACCACTCAGGACTCCTATATGACACACTCGGCAAATTCCCGATTCTCCGACGGCAAAGCAGGAAGGAAGCGTGCCTTCGGCTATGTCCGCGTATCAACAGACATGCAGGCGCAATATGGTCTTTCGCTAGAAGCGCAGAAAGATCAAATTGCCTCCTATGCGAAAGCTTATAGCTACGAAGTAATCGGGTTCTACGTCGATCATGATTCCGCCAAGAACACCCACGGCCGGCCCGAGTACCTCAAGATGGTCGCCGAGGTCGACAAGGGAAAGGCGGACTTCATCATCTCGACGGCGCTGGATCGATTCAGCCGCTCGCAAAGAGACTTCCTCGCATTTCAGGACGAGTACGTCAAGACGGACAAAGTACATCTGGTGCTCATCAACCAAGGCATCAACACGGAGCTGCCAGCGTCGCGCCAATTTCTGCCCTTGATCGTCGCCTTCGCCCAGCTTGAGAGGGAGCGGACTTCCGAGAGAGTCAAGGGCATCATCGGCTACATCCGTTCGCAGGGCGGACACTTCGGGAAAGTTCCTTTCGGGTACATGGCGGTGAACGATGGGAGGCTCAAGCGACTCGAGAAGCATCCCGAGAACTTCGCGTGGCTTGAGCGGATGGCGGAGTGGCGCAAGGAAGGCCTGACGTTTGAGGCCATCGCACATCGCCTCAATGAAAACGGAGTCATCCCTGCGCAGTCAGCGAAGTGGACCAAGGCCAGCGTCTACGACCGCATGACCAATGAGAAACTGCATGTGGTCAAGTCGGAATTGGGCAATAGCGTCTATGATCGGGAACGCGCATATAACATTGCCTATGCAATGCGCACCGACGGGCGCACGCTGGGGAAGATTGCCGATAGACTCAACAAGGAAGGATTGCGTCCTCCGAAGGCCGCTGCGTATCAGTGGTTCTCGGTTAAAGACCTCTTGCGCAGTACAGTGCTGTACGATCGGAGCACCGCGATTGGGTGTGCGAAGTATTGGAAGGCACAGGGTAAGAGTCTGCGCGAGATTGCAGACAAGCTGATGGAGAATGGCCATCGGCCCAAGCGCGGCGGACAGTGGTACGCGCAGCAGGTGAAGCAGCTTCTCGTGTCGTGAGCTGCGACGCGCGTCTCTCTCGACGCTCTACCCTGTCTACGCCATCCGCACTCTGTTCGCTCCCTACACGCGGCCAAACGCTCTACCAGCTTTCTCGCAGGTTCCTTGCACGCCCTGATGGTTCGTGTCGGCCAATGGCCGCTGGCCTGCGTCCTGGCGCGGCCTCGCGAGGTGGTTCTGCCCCATGCTTGGTACACTCCGATGTACGGAGTTCTGGCCTCGCATGCCTACACGCTCCGGCATGTGCGTGTTCTGTTCGAGAATCGGTGACTGCTAACAGTCAGTTCGCCTGGCGACGGGCATGTCGCCAAGAGCGCGTGCATCGCTGTGCGCGCGAATGCGCGTCAATCGCCGCACCAAATCAGCGGCGGGAACGGGGACAGATCGGGGACACTTCCCGACGGTGAACTCGCAAAGGCATGGCCGCTTGTGCATGCGGGCATTCCAGCACGCGCGCAGGGCGCAGGGGCTTTCGTACCAGATGAGCA
>DAORCZ010000640.1:0-5240 GCA_035345735.1 Pseudomonadota bacterium
ACGCGTTTTCGGGGGCAGGACGGGCATGGGCAGTCCTCCGAGCGGGGGCAGAGGGGGGGCGCGTCACAGACCGAGCCGCAGCCGCGCGGCTAGTAGCGGTAGCGCAGCACGACCTCGCAGAAGAAGTTGTCGGGGCGGCGCGTCGCCGTACCGAAGGCCGGGCCGTCGCGCGTGTCGAGCGCCGTGGGGTTCGCCAGGTTCAGCACGTTAAACAGCATGGCGATGAGGTCGATGTTCTGACCCGAGAGCTTCTTGAGGTTGAAGCCCACCTGCATGTCGATGTTCATCGTCTGCGGCAGGCCGAATTCAGCCCAGGTGGTGGGATCGTTGTTGCGCGTGCCGGTGCTGGTGCCGCGCGGCGAGCGATAGAACGTAAACGTGTTGTCTTCCGGGCTGCGGAACGACTTCCACAGCGGCGTGCCGGTGTAGTAGTTGAGCGTCGTGCCCAGCGACAGACCAAAGTCAAAGGCGTAGCTGACGATGCCCTTTAAGTAGTGCCGCGGAGCGCCATCGAGCGCGCCGTAGTACAGCGGATCGAGCCGCGGGTTCTGCTTGTAGCCGGGATCGAACAGGTCGGTGACCGTGCCGTTCAAGAACGCCAGCGTGTACGAGGCCACCAAGTCCCAGCTTCCCGGCGTGCCGCGCACCCACAGATCCAGGCCGTGATATTCGCGACTGGCATCGCCCGGCGTGGACGCAACGTACAGGCGCTGACGCATGCCGTTCTGGTAGCCGACGACGCGATTGCCGGCCGGATCCCAGATCTGGTTGACCTCTTGATTGACCCAGAAGTTGGCGTACTGGCGATAGGTGTAGTCGGCGCCGAGGACGAGCTGACTCACCACCTCGCGGTGGATGCCGACCGAGGCTTCGTCGACGCGCGGCGGGGCGAAGTTGATGTCGGTGCCGAAGCTCTGCGTGCCGGCGCCGCCGGTCTTGCGCTGTTCGATAAAGCGCATGCTGGCCGCATCCCAGCGCTGCAGGCTGGAGGTCATCGTCGGGTTGCCGCGATCGGCGATGCCGGCGTTACCGACATCGTTGTGGCGACCGTAGTGAGCGACGACCAGCGTCGTGCGATCGTGGAACAGGTCGTAGATCGCCGACAGGCGCGGACCGAAGCCGAACAGTGTCTGCAGCCGCACGCCCTCGGTGTTGTACAGCATGCCGACGTCAAAGCGCATGCCGGGCACGATGGTCAGCCAGCGTGCCAGCGTGAACTTGTCCTGCACGAACAGGCCCAGGTTCAGCGCCTGCGCCGTCGTGGTGTAGCCCTCGCCGGCCCGCCCCGCCGAGGGCTGGCTGTCTTGAAACACTTCGAGCTGATTGCAGCTGCCATAGGTGCGCGAGTCGCCGGGATCGCAGGGCAAGCCGGGGACGGTGTCGACGAAGCGCTGGCCCCCCGGGATGCCCAGGTTGTGACGGTAGTGCATGTAGGTCATCTGCACGCCGCCCTTGATCTGGTGCTGACCGCCCAGGCCGCGCGCGGTGTAAAGCAGCGTCGGTGCGAGCTGCACGCTCCACTTGCCTTCTTCTTCCCAGGGCCGGTTGCGATTGCCGAACACGAAGTTGTTGGTCGCGGCATCGCTGGTCGCCAGCTGATGCGAAGGCGTCAGCCGATCCGGCTGGCCATCGACGGTGCGCATCGAGTCTTCAAGGAACGTCTTGTAGAAAACGCCGCTTTGAATCTGCAGCAAGAGCTTGTCGGTGAGCAGGCTGTCGATGAGCAGCCCGACCCAGTGCCCGCCGCGCTTGAAGCGCAGCTCGGCCTCGGGCGACAGGTTGTTGGCGTTCGGCGCCGAGCCCTGCACGGCGCTCGAGTTCGCGCCGTTGGTGATGTCGTTGAAGTCGAGGCTGTACGACAGCGTGACGCGAGTGGCGCGCGTCGCCTGCCAGGTCAGCTTCACCCGGCCGAGATACAGCACCTGATCCTGATAGCGGTCGTAGGCAGCGTTGATGCCGTACCACGGCTGCTCAGAGATGTTGAAGGTCAGGCGGTTGAAGTTGAACTGGAAGTTGCTCCAGAACCACAGCTTGTCTTTGACGATCGGTCCGCCGAAGTTGATCGCCGCCGAATAGAACGAACGGTCGGGCAGCGGGCGGTTGTCGTAAAGCAGGTTGCTGTTCTGGATCGGCGTGTTCGTTGGGTAGCGCGTCGTCGCCGAGAACTGCGGTGGCTGCAGGATCACCGTGCTGTCGACGATGAACTTATTGCCGCCCGAGCGGGTGACCATGTTCTGCACCAGGCCCAGGCTGTTGTACTCGGCATCCATCGCGCCGGCCGAGACCACGAACTGCTCAACCGAGTCCGAGTTGATCAGCGCCGAGCTGGAGCCAAACGCCCCGCGCGTCACGTCGGTGACTTCCAGGCCGTCGATGTAGTAGCGGTTGAAGCGCCCCAGGCCACCGCGCACCACCGCGCGATCACCGCCGCGCGTCACGCCCGGCGTGAACTGCGCCACGCCCTTTTCCTGGCGGAACGAAGGCGAGCGCGTGATCGCTTGGTTATTGAGCGGAGTCGTTGCCGCCGCGCTCTCGGCATTGAGCACGGGGTTCACTTTTTCGACGATGGTCGTCCGCTCGTTCATCTCGGGCGAGGTCGCTAGCTCCAGCGCGACATCAACTTCCGAACGACTGCCGGCGTTGATGACGATGCCCAGCTGGCGATACGGCACGAAGCCTTCCAGCTTGACCGAGAGCTCATAAGTGCCGGGCGGCAGGTTGACGAAGGTGTAGCTGCCGTCGTCGCTTGTGACTTTTTCCTGCGTGCCGCCGATCAGCTGCTTGGACTTCAGCGACAGCGGAATGCCGGCCAGGCCATCTTTCGTTCCCTTGGCCGTGACATAGCCGCCCAGGCTGCCGGTGTTTTCGCCAATCGCCAGCGCCCGCGCCGGCAAAAAGAGCAAGCCCAGGAGCAAGAGCAGCCAGACCCTGCCCCCCATCCGCCGCGTGAGCCCCCCGTCCGGCGCGGGCAACAAGGTCGGGGCAGGGAAGGCATTCCGGGCTGTGCATCCCGTCGGTGGCCAGGCAGTCATCCGAGTCGAAGCAGGCATGGGTGGCGGGAGTGTACGAAAACCCCCCTGAGCACGGAATCAAAAAGGTAGGCCCCCTGCTCTGCGCCCCGTGCGCGTCGGCGCCACGCCCCATCCAGCCGCGATATGATGACGGCAGAGAGGAGTCTTTGCGATGAGCAGTGCAGCGTCCGTAGCAGCCAGTGAGCCGTCGTCAGCCGCCAATTCAGGCGACCAGTCGGGCGACGATCAGGTGCTGATTGTGGGAGCCGGCCTCGCCGGCCTGTACGCAGCCCGGACGCTGGCCCGGCGTGGGGTGCGGGTGCGGGTGCTGGAAGCGCGCGATCGCGTCGGGGGGCGCACGCTCAGCCACCGCTTGCCAAGTGGCGACGTCGTCGAGCTAGGGGCGCAGTGGCTGGGCCCCGGACAGGATCGACTGATCGCACTCGTCGCAGAGCTCGGCCTGCCGACCCTGGCCCAGCCCCATCAGGGCAAAAAAGTGCTGGCCCTGGGCGATCGCGTCTCGACCTATGGCGGCGATATTCCGTCGCTCCCGCTTCTGGGCCTGCTGGATCTGCAGCGGACGCTATGGCGCGTCGATGCCATGGCCAAAAAGGTCCCGCGCGAGCATCCCAGCGAGGCCCCCGACGCCGCCCAGTGGGACAGCATGACCGTCGAGTCGTGGAAGCAGGCCAACGTCCACACCGAAGGCGCGCGTGCCCTGTTCGACATCGCCGTCGCTGCCATCTTCGCTGCCGAGCCCGCCGAGCTGTCGCTGCTGTACTTCCTGCACTACATCCACGCCGGCAACGGCATCATGAACCTGTCGACGATTCGCGAGGGCGCACAGCAGACCCGCCTGGTCGGTGGCTTCCAGCAGGTCAGCGAGCGCCTGGCCGCCGATCCGCTGCTTGCCGGACGGCTGCAGCTCGGTCAGCCGGTGCGCGCCATCCACCAAGACGACTCCGGCGTCACCGTCCTCACCCAGACTCGCGACGGAGGCGAGGCCCGCTATCGCGCCCCGTATGTCCTTCTCACCATCCCGCCCGCGCTGTGCACGCGCATCGACTTTCAGCCCGAGCTTCCCGCGATGCGACAGGGCCTGCAGGCCCGTATGCCCATGGGCTCGGTGTGCAAGTGCATCGCCACCTACCCCCGTCCGTTCTGGCGCGAGCGCGGCTTCTCTGGCGAGGCCGTCAGCGATCGCGGACCGATCCGCGCCGTCTTCGATGACTCGTCCGCCGATGGCCAGCGCGGCGGCCTCCTCGGCTTCATGCTCGGCGATCACCTGCGGGGTGAAGCCGGCCGCGATCCCGAGCTTCGCAAAAAGAGCGTCCTCGCCGCCTTCGCGCGCTTCTTCGGCGAAGAGGCCCTGCATCCCGAGCACTACATCGAGCACAACTGGACCGCCGAGACCTACAGCGCCGGCTGCTACACCGGCATCATGCCCCCCGCCACCATGACCCGCTTCGGCCAAGCCCTGCGCGCCCCAGTCGGCCGCCTCCACTTCGCCGGCACCGAAACCGCCACCCACTTCCCCGGCTACATGGAAGGCGCCCTCCAATCAGGAGCCCGCGGCGCCGACGAGCTATTGGCCAGACTAAGCACTCCCTAATCTGGGTTTCGCTATACCTAGATTGGGTATTGAGCAGAGCAGAGCTTAAGCGGCGATCACTTCGCTATCAGTAGTGGCGGTGAGGGCGCGGGCCAACCAGCGGTCGAGGGTGCTTGGGTCTTTGCAGTCCAGCACATGCTGGCGAGTGCCATCACTCACCTGAAGGCCGCGCGTGGTCAGAATCGTCAGGATGGCCTTCGCTGTGCCCTCGGCGCGCAGCTCGGCTTTTTCGCGTTCCCAGCGCTGCCTTAGCTCGGTCATGATCGTCTTCTCCTCGGGAGTCGGTTCCTGCGCTTCGTCCAACAAGTAACGTACATCGGGCAGGATATCAATCCACGGCTGGCGCTGTATCGCGGTCATGAGCTGTGCATAATCATGCATCCCGCAAATCGCGCATATATCAGTCTATCAACAATACAAATGAATCGAACCTTTCATATAAACAAATGGCTTCTATTTTAATATAAACCGCACAACAAATCGCAATATCTGGCAGCCCGTTCTGTGGGTTTAGCTAGGCGCGCTTAAAGAACAGCGCACCGAGGGGCGGGAGGTGGGCGCGCAGCGAGTAGGGTTGGCGGTGGTAGGGATGGGCGGTGGCTTGGCACTCGCCGAGG
>DAORCZ010000641.1:0-4016 GCA_035345735.1 Pseudomonadota bacterium
CACGATCCACATGCGTGTGATCGCCAGGTGCAGCCCCGAGGGACCCGGCTTCTCTAGCTCGACAAACAGGCTGGCGATGCGCTCGGCCGACAGCGGCTCGCCGTTAAAGAAGATCACCCACTCGTCCTCGCCGCCTTCCTGGCGACGCAGGGTCATGCCGTTGACCCAGCCGGTGCGCACCACGCCATCGTTGCGACGGATGTCGATGTGCCACGAGATGCCGTCGGCTTCCGGAGCCTGACGCGGCACAAAGCTGGCGCCGTAGCCGCGCGGCAGGTGCACCAGCGTGTGAAACAGCTTCACGATCTGTCCGCTCGGCGTGCACAGGTTGTAGCCCGAGTAATGGACCGCAAATCCCTTCTTCTGCGCCGCCCGCTCCAAGCGATACGAGAGCTGCGCACTCATACGTTCAATGGCTTCATAAATGTCTTTCATCGTGTGGCGATTGTACCGCGATACTGTGAGCTCATGAGCCCGCAACGTCCGCTGGGGGACGCCCTGTTTGACCGCAGCCCAACGACGCGCTGCGACTGGATTGATCAGCTGCGCGGCTGGGCGGTGCTGGTCATGATCGAGGTGCACGCCTTCAACACTTGGCTCGGTCCGCCGCCGGCTGTGGTGCCGCCGCGCCTCAACTTTCTAAATGGCCTGGTCGCCCCCAGCTTCCTGCTCTGCGCCGGATTTTCCTTGGTGTTATCGACGTTTGACAGCCGGGGTGGGCTGCGGCCGTTCGGGCACACGCTGCGTCGCCTGGGCTTCATCTTGCTGTGCGCCTACCTGATGCACGCCCCGGGGCTGTCCTTGGTCGACTGGACGCTGCTCGGCACCGACCGCAAGTACCGCGGGCTGTTCCAGATCGATGTGCTGCAGTGTGTGGTGTATTCGCTCCTCATCCTGCATGGGCTGGCGCGGCTTCTGCGCACGCCGCTGCGCCTGGGGCTGGCCGCCACCGCGCTGCTGGCCGGTGTGCTTTCGATATCGTCGCGCGTCTGGGCGATGGATCTGGCAAGCGCCCTGCCGCTGCCCTTCGCCGGGATGGTGACGGGGCTGCCGATTCCGCCGGGTCCCGAGGGAGTGGCCTCGCTGTTTCCGCTCTTGCCCTGGCTTTCGTTTCCCGCCTTGGGCGTCGTGCTGGGCACGCTGTATTTCCGCGGCCGCGTGCTGCTGATGGAGGGGACCGCCGCCGGGCCAGACAAGCCCACCGACGGCAGCTCACCCACCGCAGCACCACCCGCGCGCGCTGCGCTCAGCGAGGTCGCATGGCTGCTGCTCTTGGTCCTCGTTGCGCTGCCCGCCATTCTGTGGGGTCGCAGCGCCGCTGATACTTGGCTGCTCGGCCGCGGCATTCCCGACGCTCTGCTCGGCCCGCTGCACAACACCACGCTGCCCAGCTTTGCCGAACGCGCTGGCTGGGTGTGTCTGCTCGGCGCGCTCTTGGGGGTCTTGTCGCGCGTGGGCCTGCGCTCGTCGATCATGGCGACGCTGTCGAGCGAGTCGCTGCTGGTCTATCTGTTCCACCTGTTTCTGATCTACGGCCCGCTGCAGCTAAGCCAGGTCGAGCGCGTGCTGCACACCGGACCGCAACGCGTCGGCTGGCTGGGCACGACGCTGCTCTGCGCGGTGGTCATGGCGATCAGCACCGCCGTCGGCGTGGCCTGGGCCCGCGTGCGCAAAGATCCGCCGCGCGCCGATCGTCTGCGCGCAATCGGGGCCCGCATCCTCCTTGCCTACTTTCTCCTCGGTGGCTGGGTCTCGGTCGTTAAGTTCTGGCGACGGCCTGAGCTCGCAAAGAAGCCCTACTACATGCTCAAGTGGCTGGGGCGATCGGCGCCGACGAGTCAACCACCCGGCTGACAGCCCCGCCGCCGCGCTTCCGGCTGACGAGCCAGCGCGATGGCGCGGCGCTCCTGCATGATCGGGCTCTGCCACAGGTCCAGCAGCGACTGCTCGGCCAGGCTGCCGAGCGCCGGCTGTCCGTAGTCAGAAGGATGCACCGTGCCATCGGGATCGATGCAGGCCTGCTGCCAGTCGCTGCGACAGGCGGCAAACCCGGCGCGATTGGCGAAGTCATCGGCCGCACGGAAGGCGCAGGCGCGGCAGTCTTTGGCGTTTTCGATCACGCCAACTCGTGCGTGTTCTTGGGCGTGTTCTTGGGCGTGCTCTTCGGCGAGCGCACAAGGGCAGCGCGGCTCGTCCCCCAGGTGATCGACGATCACCAGTCGCGAACCCAGCTCTCGTCGCAGATCGGCCATCCGCGTCGCGGCCAGCAGCCCGTCGGGCGGCACAAGCTGCTCGATCGCCACCAGGTTCAGTGGACACATCTCTTCGATCTTCAGCCAGTCGATCCCCAGATCCGCAAGCCGGCGCGCCAGATCCGGTAGCTCGTGCTGGTTGTCGCGCGTCAGCACCAGCGATACGCCCAGGCGCAGATCGGCGCCCCGCTCGCGCCGCAGCGACACCGCGTCGCCCAGGTTTGCAAGAATGCGCGCAAAGTCGGCGCCCAGCCGCAAGCGATCGTTGGTCTGTGCGCTGCCCCCATCAAGCGAGATCGAGAGGCTATTTACGCCCTGATCGATCAGGCGCCCCACCATCTGCCGCGACAGCAGCATGCCGTTGCTCAGCAGGTGCACGCTGTACGCTCGCCCAGCCCGCGCTGCCTGCAGCGCCGACAGCAACGGAAACAAGAGCGGCGACAGCAGCGCCTCGCCCCCGTGGACAAACGCGACGTAGTCGGCGGCAGCCAGGGCCGGCTTCAGCGCTTCCAGCAACCAGGGCTGCATACTGCGCGCCTGCCCCTCGGCGGTGCGGCGGGGAGCATCGGTGATGCAGTGCTGACAGCGCAGGTTGCAGCGCTCGGTCAGCGTCAGATAAAGGTGGCTCGGCAGAAACAGCCCGTGCGTCGCCCCGCGCCGAAAAGCCGCCAGGCTTGCGGCACGATTGTCAGCGGCCAGACTCTCGAACAGCGAAAGTGCAGCGGGCTGCGCATGCCGCAAAATCACCGCCGCACTGCTCAGCCCCAGCCGCAGCCGAGCAGAGCCTTCCTCCGACGGAAGTAGCGTCGCCTCGCCACAGGATAGAAGCAGCGTCGCGCCTCTTGCGGCATCGACGGCCAGTGCAAACTCCAGCGAAGATCCAGCGGTGGTAGGGGGCGCATCGCGGTCTGCCCGGCGGGCATAAATCTCGACGACCTCGTCCCCGGATCGACGACGAAACGCCAGGACATCGGGAGCATCAGGCAGCGTTAGAAATTCTTCACTGCCGGCGTGCAGTGCGGGCAAGCGACGGCGCAGCCGAATCAGCGCGCGGATCAGGTCATGCGTCTCGCGATCCCACGTCGCCTCCGTCCAATCGAAGGGGCGACGATCGGGCCAGGCGTCATCGAAGTCGCGGGTCGCGGCGCCAGGCTCGGTGGACGGTGCGCACAGCCCGACCTCGTCGCCGTAATAGATCGCCGGCACCGGTGCCAGGAGCAGCGTGATCAGCCCCCCCAGTCGCGCCAGGCGCGCATCGCCCAGTCGCGTGAGCAGCCGCGGCTGATCGTGCGTCGCTGTAAAGCTCAGCGCCGACTCCGGCGCACCGCGCGACAGCGATGCCTGACAGAGCGCCGAGCGCGTCGTCGGAGTATCCACCGCCGCCTCCCCCGCCCCCAGCCAAGCGAGCAGCGCCCGCTGCGGCGCAAAGTCGGTCGCCGCGTGTAAGAGCGAGCCGGTGAAACGCACGGGGTTATCGGTCGTGACCTCGCCCAAAAGCACCGCGGTGGGCCCGACGGCTTGTCGCAAGCGCCGCAGGAGCTCGATAGGGGCATCGGATGCCGCGTCGATGCGCAGGCCGGCAAAGCCCCGCTCGATGTAGCGCTCGGCCACGCGGCACAGGTAGTCGATCACCGCCGGGTGATCGCTGCGCAAAAGCGGCTCGCGCCACTGGCCCTTTTGATAGTGGGCATAGCCAGGATCGGGTCCGCCCTCGCCCGCGTCGGCGAAGGGATGACGCAGCAGATAAAACCAGTCGGCCCAGGG
>DAORCZ010000641.1:4116-5236 GCA_035345735.1 Pseudomonadota bacterium
GCCCGTCGACCGACGGAAGCGATCGACGAAGATCGTGTACACCACGGCGTTCGACCAGACCGCAGGCGGGACGGGCGGCAGCGCGGACTCGGCCAACCGCAGGGCGCGCCCGCAGCCATCGCGACCGACGCGCCGGCCATCGTCGAGGACAAACAGATACTCGATGTGGGGCCCACAGAGATCGAGCTCGCCTGTGAAAAATAGGTGCTCGGGTTCGTCGGCGAGTGGCTGGTGACGAAGCTCGCAGCAGCGCAGCGTGCCGGCGCTGTCATAGACGTGAAGCTGCAGGCCCTGACCGTGTCCGCGCCGCAGACCCGCGCACACAAAAAGTCGGCCATCGGGCCGGCGATACAGAAACGGCGGACGCGGCGCATGCAGCACCGGCTCGTCGCTGCCATCGAGGACCAGCAGGTTATTGCGCAGGCCGGCCGCGCTGGTGCGCGTGCGCGGGTTGTCGGCATCGAGGTGCCAGCTGCCATCGAAGGTGCGGAACTTGTAGGTGTAGACCCCCGGCGACAGCCACAGCCGCGTCGACCACTGCTGCCCAGATGCCGCGTTCACGCCCAGCAGCTTCGGCTCCGGCGATAGTGAGTGCGGCACAAACCAGTGGATGAAGTCGCCGTAGAGCTCGACGGGAAGCTCGCGAGAAGGCGGCGAGCAGAAGCGAAACTCGACAGGACTCGCGCGCTCGCTGGCGGGCCGACGGTGGCGACTCACCGCCCCGACTCGACCGATGTGCATGCGCCGCCAGGGGTGCGCGCGGCCGGCAGCGGCTCATCAAGCAAGCGCTCGACCACCCAGGCTGGCGTCGGGCTCTCCGGCGGGGCGTAGGGCGCGTCGGGCTTCTGGTGATCGTCGGTCGAGGCCGTCCACAGCTTGCCGTGCGTTTCCGCGAAGGCGCGAAACTGCGCCGCCCAGGCTGGACGGTGACGCGAGGTATACGCCTCGACCCCGCTCGCCCCCAGAAGCAGACGGGCCAGCTCGGCTTTGTCGCGATAGCGCGCTGGGTGGGCCACGATATCGACACCGCCGTCGGCGCGAATGGCGTCGATGAGCTCGGCCGGTGTCCAGCCGAAGAGCTCGCGATCCTCGCTCCAGAAGCGGACGTGGCTGCGAATGA
>DAORCZ010000642.1:0-5228 GCA_035345735.1 Pseudomonadota bacterium
CGGAAGTCGTAGCCCTTGGGATAGGCAAACGGCTGATCGAAGATGGGCGCCACCAGGGCGATGGCGAAGGCCAGAAAGAGCAACCGACGGAGAAATTCGCGCTTCGACATGGGAGGAAGACCGCGACGCACTTTACGTCACGTCGATGGCGCGGGGCACGGAGTTCCTTGTTGCCCCGGCCCTAGGCAGCGAGCAGGCTGGCTAGCTCGGCGCGGGCGGAGGCAGCGAAACGCTGGCTGGCTTCCCACAGTGGCGTCTGTTCCGGCAGGCGCAGATAGATGCCGCGGGCGATGGAAAACGAGGCAGGGCCGGCCGATTCCCACAGCTTTTCCTGGCCGATCTGTCGCAAGTCATCGGCGCGCGTTTGCAGGCGGTGGACCCAGCGCTCAAGGTGCCGCGGCGCTGCCAGGTAGTCGCTCTTCGATGCGTTGCAGCCGGCGTGCGCCCCGACGAGGTTCTCGATGGCGTCATTGGGATGGCGAGCCCAGGGGATGAAGTGGTCGACCTCCATCGCGTCGGCCTTCAGAGCTCGGGCGCAATAGAAGCACTGCGCTTCCTGAAGATCGAAGAGCGGTCCGCGCACCGTTTTCAGCGCGGTGCGATCGACGCCAAACAGGTGGTCCTCCAGTCGCGCGCTGGGCAGCCCATTGAAGCGGGCGACCAGCGACGACCACTCGCGCTGGATGAGGGGCCGTAAGAGACCGGCCAGGCGCGCCATGTGCTCTGCTGCACCGGGCATAAACAGGATGCGGTTGTCGAACTCGCTCGACTTGAAGTGTCGGCGGCGGATGTCGGGGCCCCAGTTGATTTGATACAGGAAAGGCCGTGGCTGGCCGCCGATGATCTGCAGCCGCGGCAGCGGCATCTCGACGAGCTTCCACTCGACCGCGGTGAGCAGCGCCTCCCAGTCTTCCTTCGCTTCTAGCTGAGCCCGATGGGGGGTTGCGCGCCCCCCGTGGCATGTGCGGAACTCTGCGATCAGGCGCACGACCTCGGCCTGATCTCCCTTGTCGCGCTGTGGCAGGTTCTGCCCCAAGACGCGCTGGCCGTCGGGCTTCGCGAACTCCTCGTACTCTTTGGTCTGCGGCCAATACAGCTCGATCACGCGCGTCGCCAGCTGTCGCGTGGTGACCATCGTCGGCGCATCCCCGTTCTTCTGCGTGCTCTCCTGCGCCAGATCGAGCAGCGCCATCAGCACCGCATACTTGTACGTCGAGGTGAAGCTGCCGCGATCGAGGATGGCCAGCAGGCCCTCGCCAAACGAGACCAGATCGTCGCTGGTGGTGGGGGACACGAGCCTCGCCGTAGCACGGTCGCCCCAGCTGCGGCAAGCCGGGCGCGCCGCTCTAAATGACGCCGTCGCGCTTTGCGCGATCGAGGTCCTCATCGCCAAATCCAAGGAGCTCGGTGAGCACCTCGCGCGTGTGGCTGCCGAGGTCGGGGCCGGGCCAGCGCGTGCTGCCGGGCGTGTCGGACAGCTTGGGCACGATGGCGGGTAGGCGCAGCGGGCGACCGTTGACCTCGACGGACTCGAACATCTGGCGGGCCTGGTAGTGAGGATCGGCGGCGATGTCGGCGGCGCTGTAGATCAGGCCAACCGGGACCGCGGCGGCTTCCAGTTTGGCTATGACCTCGGCGGCCGGCAGGCTGGCGGCGAAGGCAGAGAGCGCGGCGTCGACCTCGGCCCGGTTTTCCACCCGGCCGGTGTTGGTTGATAGCCGGGGATCGGCCGCTAGATCGGGCCGGCCTGCCGCGGTCATCAGCCGTCGCCAGATCGAGTCGCCGTTGCCGCCGATGAGCACATACACGCCATCGCCGCAGCGGTAGGTGTTGCTGGGGACAATGCCGCTTATCGCCGATCCAGAGCGCTCGCGAACGACACCTTGGGTGTCGAATTCGGGAAACAGGCTCTCCATCATGTTGAAGACCGACTCGTAGATCGCGACATCGATCACCTGTCCTGCTGCAGGCGGGTTGGCATCTGACGGGGGCTGGCGCTGCCGATCGCGGTGATACAGGCCCAGCAAGATGCCGAAGGCGGCGTGCAGTCCAGCCAGGCTATCGCCCAGGCTCAGGTTGGGTCGCACCGGCGGCTGGTCGGGATAGCCGGTGATGTAGCGCAGGCCGCCCATGCCCTCGCAGACCGCGGCGAAGCCGGGCTTGGCCGCGTAGGGCCCGGTCTGCCCGTAGCCCGAGACGCGGGTGTAGATGACGCGTGGGTTTAGGGCCTTGATGTCTTCTGGCCCGAGACCGAAGCTCTCGGCGACGCCGGGACGGAAGTTTTCGATGACAACATCGCAGGTGGCGGCCAAGCGGCGCGCGATGTCTTGGCCGGCGGGCTGCCGCAGGTCCAGCGTGATGCAGCGCTTGTTGCGCGACAGGCTGCGCCACCACAACGAAGTGCCCTCCTGCACGACGCGCCAGCCACGCAGGGGATCGCCGTCGCCAGGTACCTCGACCTTGATGACGTCGGCGCCAAAATAGGCAAGCAGCGTGCCGGCAAAGGGGCCGGCGATAAGCTGGCCGAGCTCCAGCACGCGGATCCCGGCCAGGGGTTGTTCGGTCGTCATGTCGAGGTCTCTTTTTGCGCGAGCAGGGTGGGTGGAGTGGCGGCTTGAGCTCACAAAGATCGGGGATGGTAACGGGGACAGTATCGGTGACGTGGAGCGCCTGTCCAAACCGTAGTGCGACGCGATGGTGGGTCGCAGTGGAGGGTAGCGGCCCGCGCACGGCGGTCGGATTTTCTCGCGCTAGCTCGATGGCTCGCAGGCGCGCGACTAGAGAGGCCGGTGCGGATGGCGACGTCGGCCCCCGTCAGCCCCCGTCAGCCCGGCCCGCTGCCGCGGGCTTGCCCAGTCGCGCGGATGACAGCTGCGCTGAATGGCTGAACAAGGGACGAGGATCGCTGTCGTCGGCCCTATCGTCTTCCTGCCGAGCCCTATCCCGTGGGTCAAGGCGGCGCTGGGGACGACGGGCACTCCGACGGGGGGCGGGAGCCTAGCATAAAGAACCTGGCCTGGCTGCCGTCTGTGCCGAACCCATCCGTCCCGGCGACCAGTACCGCCTGACCGGCAAACCCATCGCCGTCATGCTCCCTTGCAGAATCCTGAGCGATGAGGCGTGGCTACTTATGTCTGATACATGCGAGAGTGCATGTAAATGGATCATACCTTTGGTATGTATAATTATAGTTCAGGCGCAGAATTGCCCGTAGTCTGCGGCTTCCATTCGCTGATTAGGCGGAGTAGTCCGCTGCATAGCTTTTTGAAGCTGGGAGATCTGTTCCTCTCGACAACAAGCAGAGGGCCAACCTTCTGGGCCCAGTCATGCTTGATTTGGCCAGGTAGCGGCCATCCCTTTTTCTTAATGACACTGGCTCCCCCTGGATACACAATGTCTGCTAAAAATTCCCAGGTATTACATTGGCTGTCCGGCACATACTTGCGTAGGAGAACCCACTTGGGCCGAGTGGTGCGAGGGAAAGCTTGGCGCAGCGCTTCGGGGTCTCCGAGGTACCAGGCTTCAATTTCTTCAATTGCAAGCCGAAAAAGAGTCTTTGGTGTTGGCTGGCAACCTTCATGCAGAGTCCTTAATTCCGCGAGAAATTCAACACAATTGCGTTTATCGGCATCCAACAGCACGACAACAGCATCAATCCCAGGAGTCTTTCCGTAGCCAGCCAGGATCCTCGGCAAGCGATCAAGTAAGATCCGCTTTGCTGGGTCAGGCGACGAATTCAGATTCTTGGGGATCCGTCCCACACCTTTGTAGCTATGTAGATTCCATGTATGGGGCGCCCCGTGCTCGCCGATAATTTTGGGAATCAACGTTTCGAGAAGCTTAGCCCCAGAACTATCCTCGACTAGTATTTCAATATGCATGTCTTACCTCTATTTCGCATCAAGGTAATCGCTGTACCAGAGCCCTCCCAATGGGAGGCCCTGGGCTACGAGATTCTTGACTATATCGAACTCAGAGGCTCGACGTATTGTGGAAAACCCAATCCTATCCTTTTCTAGGATCCACACCTCGTCGGGTGATAGGGCATCAACGAAATATGGCTGATGCGTTGTCACAAAGATCTGAGGAGCGTCTTTCTTGCCTGTCGCGTGTTCGCGGAACTCCTTGGCCAAGGATTCAAGCAATTTGTGATATAGGCCGTTTTCGGGTTCTTCTATGCAGATAAATGGTGGCGGGTCAGGGTCTTCTAGCAAAAGGAGATAGGCGAATACTTTAAGCGTACCATCGGACATCTGTTGTGCAAAAAACGGATCCGCGAATGCGCCATCATCGAAGCGTAGTAGAACCCGTTTGTCATCTGTGACTTTTGTGTCTATAGCCCTAATGCCTGGGATCTTGCTGGCAATTCGCGACAGAATGCTTCTGAAACGCTCTTTGTGCTCCCGTTCCATAAACTGAACGACATTACCAATATTGTCGCCATGAATATTTAAATGTCTTTGTGGCCCTGCACTTGGCAAACCGCGGGCAGCATCGGGGTAAAAGTATGACAAGTACCACCCCTTGAGGAAGTCGCGAAATCTCTTTATGCGGGGATGCTCTTTGAGGGTTCCGAGCGTTGCAATTCCCAGTTGACGTGGATCGGTTAGTTCCACAGAGGTCTGTGCGCTTTCCTCTTCACCTTTGTTGTCGCTTTCTACGGCCTCCTCGCCAGCCCATACCGTGCCTTGACCATGGGTGAGGCGCAGAAATGGAAACGGTCGCCCGTGTTTTTGCCCCTTTCGACGTTGCTTTAATACCTCGGATTCAACATGAGGGCGTCCTGAATTATCTAGCGCGATTGATAACTCATAGGTTATTGGGCGTTCATTGATCGCTTCCCTGTAGTAAATCTCGAACCGTATCGACCCGACTTCGCCTTTGGACAGGATTCGTTCAAAACCACCGCGTTGCTTCATGTCGCAGGCAGTTTCCACATCAGTGGCCAAGCAATCAGCAACAAAACCAAAGGCATCAAACAAGGAACTCTTGCCAGCACCGTTCTTGCCAATGACTACGGTAAAGGGCGTCAGCGATTCCCCACGGTCCTGTCCAGAGAGTTTCCCGAGAGTGATATCTCGCAATGCACGAAAATTTTGGACACGAAATCCCTCGATGATTGCCATGTAATGTGTCTCCGTTCCGGGTGAAGGATCGTCTCGTTCCTGATAATGAGACAGGTATCGCGTCGGGCACGGTGGGTCAAGTGGTGATCCGCTAGGGAGTGC
>DAORCZ010000643.1:0-5223 GCA_035345735.1 Pseudomonadota bacterium
GCGACAGCACCACCGGCGACAGCGTCATGTAGGCGCCGCCGTCGATGCGAAAGTCAATGTCCTGCGCCAGCAAGCGCCCATCGCGGGACCAACCGGTCCTGATGTGGGTGCGCGAAGGGTGGCGCTTCGTCGTCGCCACCATGTCTTCCAGACGGTCGTAGATGATCTTGGCCGGACACCCTGCCTTGCGGGCCAGCAGCGCCGCATGCGCCGCGATCATCGACGGATACTCTTCTTTGCCGCCGAAGCCGCCGCCGGTCTCGGTCTGCACCACGCGGACCTTGTCGGCCGGCAGATCCAAAAGCTGACGCAGCGCTTCGTGGATGTAATACGGACACTGCAGCGACCCCCAGACGGTCACGGCTCCGTCGCTGTCCACCTTCGCCAGCATGCCCTGCGGCTCGATGTAGAGCTGCTCCTGTGCCCCCGTCTCGTAGTCACCTTCGACAACGACCTCGGCCTGCGCCCAGGCGGCATCGACGTCGCCCTTTTCGATGCAGAAGGTCTTAAACGTGTTGTCGCTGCCCCACAGCGCCTCGCCCTGGCCCGAGGCGGCAGCCCGACCGCGCGCCAGCGATTCGTCGAGGTCGTAAAGCGGCGGCAGCGGATCGATCTCCAGGCGCACCAGCGTGCGCGCCTTCTCAGCGATGACGCGATCGCGGTGGCCAAGCAGCAGGATCGCCTCTTCGGCGTGGTTGATCAGGCTCTGCGCCAAACAGGGTTGGTCGTTTTCGATCAGCGCGATGTGGTTCTTGCCCGGGATGTCGGCGGCGCTGACCACAACGATCTGCTCCCAAGGCACGCCCGGCAGAAAGGTAATCGCTCGCAGTCGACCGCGGGCGACGGGTGACCGCACCGTCACCCCGTGGATCATCCCGTCGGGAGCCAAGAAGTCCGGGGGCAGGTCGTCGACGTAGCGCGCCTGACCGGTAACTTTCTGCGGCCCTTCACGGCGCGGCGGGGACTTGCCAATCACAAAAGGCTGGGTCGATGCTCTCGCTTCAGCGTCGATCTTCACAGAAGAGTCGTAGGCCGAAGCGCCTCGGCGTGTCAATAACGCTGGCCAGCCGGCCGCCAACGTCTTCCGAGTCGCGGGTCTACAGCACAGACAGCGCGTGCGCCCCACGCCACATTGCGATCAACAAGTGGCCGTCTTCGATCAGGTGCCGCCGCCGCCATAGCTCGCGGAGCGGAATGAACGAAAGAGACGACTCGGCTGCGCTCTGGGCATCCACCTCGACGAGCATCGGGTAGACCTGCTCCGGCGTCGCGCCGACCGCGGGATAGTACTTGCCGCCGAGCGGTGCACTTCGCAAAGTGCGTAGACCAAACTGCAGCCGCAGCTGCAGCCCCAGCCAGGCCTCGGCCTGCGTCAGGTCGGTGATGCTGTGGGGCAGGCGCCAGGCGGGGTTGGTGGCAAAGCGCGAGCGACCGGTGAAGGCTTGCACCGCCGGCAAATCGCGGAGCTCAATCCCGACGTAAACATCCTCTGGACGCTCGCCCAAGGACAGCACGGGAAGCACCGACAGCGTGTTGCAGCTAGTCGGACTGGGCAGCGCGCACTCCAGCGTGTCGCCAGCAAGAATCTGTCCGTCCGCAGTGTGCTCGTGGATCTGGAAGCGCTCAATGCGCAGGAAGCTCGATCGCGCTCCGGGCTGCGCTGCCTGCGGCTGAAAGACGGCGCGCGACTCGGGCTGCAGAACGGCGTCGATGTCATCGAGCGCACGCTCTGCCGACCGGCCAGGCCGCAAGAGGGCCCGTTCGATGGCCGAGGTAGCGCGCTGCGAACGCAGGGCCAGTTCGGCGCCGATCCACGGGCCAAGCTGCAGCCGCAGAGCCACCACTGCCTCAGCCTCACCAGCCTTCCCAGCGAGCCGAGCGAAGAGCTCATAAACATTGAGCTCAAGTCTTGCGTCGAGCAGCCCGCCGACCTGCGCCGCGCGCAGGAGCTGAGTCGCCAGCAGCGGCCGCACCCGCCCCGCGCCCGCAAAGCGGCCCAGGTTGGGCGCAGCGTCCGGCAGCGGCGGCAGGCCATCGACAGAGAGCTCCGCCTCGCGAAAACCGAGAGCGATGAACAGCGAGCTCACGCGTTCATTGAGCCCACCGGGCGATGTGAAGTAGCGCAGGCCCGGCTCGCTCCCTCGCAGCCAGTGCTCGGGCAGACCAGCCCGCTCGCGCCACAGCGCCCGCAGCGCTTCCCCTTGCGGCAGCGAGTCGGTCTGCGGAACCATCGCCGTCAGCGGCTCGGCCAGATAGCCCGCTGCGCGTGCACCGTCGAGATCGGTGGTGCGGGGCGACGCAGCCACGTCTCCTGCAAGCGGACCTGCGGCATGGATGAGCGGCCGCGGATAGCCCTGACGGGCCAGCACGAACAGTCGACCGGCGTGCTGAAAATAGGGCACTAAATCGACGACCGGATGTGGGCGTTCGACGAGTTCAACCTGTCTGCCGGTGTCCCGGTGGGTCACACGCGACAGACGCAGAAAGCCCGGTGCACCGTCTTGGGCGGGCGGCAGCGGCCGCAGCGAAAAGCTCACCCCCTGCCCTCGCCGCACCTTTTCCCCGACGATGAGATAGTTGGTCGGCGGATACGGCAGGGGCTTCTCGTCGAGATCGTAGAGAAAGAACTGACCTCGGAAGCGGTTCTCGACGATCCATGGGTTGCGCAGCTCGATCGAAAGGACGATGCGCAGATCGCGAGACGACAGCTCCTGCTCGAAGGCGGCCTGGCTGAGGTAGGTGTACTCCTCGCGGCACTCGGCGACCCAGTCGCTGCGGTAGTCTTTGCGCAGCACAAACTCGGTGGCGGCGCGATGACTGACGCGGTAACGCTGCCAACCGGGTCGCACGGACTGCAGACGTTGAAAGGGCAGCGGTGTCCCCGGGTTCTGGCTGCTGCGCCAGTCGGCAGCGAAGCGCTCGAACAGCGCCGCCGTGCTCAGCCGTGGGACCTCGCCGACGTCCATCCCATCGCGGGTAGGTAGATCAAGCAGGACGTCCAGCGGGCCACGGGGAACTACGAAGTCGCGGATGATGAGCACCCCGCCCGGACGCAGCGCAGCCGTCTGGTGGTCCAACGCCCGGCGCACCGGATCGAGCGAAAAATCGTTGAAGCTTGTCAGGTGGTGGAACACCGACGAGTTGAGGACACCGTCGAGGCTCTCGGGAGCGAAGATGGGCTGGGCAATGTCACCCAAGCGATACTGCAGGTTGGGGCGACGATAGTGCTGCTGCGCGTAGGCCACCGACTCGGGGGCAACATCGACGCCGACCACCTGCAGCCCGCCGTGCAGACAGGCCAGATCATGCGAGCCCGCCCCAGAGCCGCAGCCCATGTCGGCAAGAACCCCGCGCACCGGAAAATAGGCGGTGGTCAGCGCCACCTTCTGCTGCATGGACTTGTCCATGCCTGCGTAGTAGGCGGCGTAGGCTTCGGCCCCGCCTCTGGCCTGGCCGGCATACCCCTCATCGCTCTCGTTGCCTTGCGACATGGTTCGACCCCGGGGTCTACGGAATCGACATCGCTTGCTGCATGCGCCGTCCTAGCAGGTGTAGCTCGGACTTGTGTTGCTCGGGGATGGTGACCAGCGGCTCGCAGCGCCCGCGCACTTCTAGCTCGGCCAGCGTGAACTGACCGACGACGCAGCGCTGTTCGTCCAGGCTCAGCGCGACCTCGTTTTCGTTGCGGCCGCGGGTCAGCGTCGCCGAATAGCGACGGACGATGGTGGTCTTCTGCCCGTCGAGCGGTCGTTCGGCCACACCCGTATCGTTCCACCGCGACTGCACGAGGCCAGCTTGGGGATCGACGATGATCGCCAGGATCTGATTCTGGCCAAAAGCGGCGGCCAGCGCTTCGATGGGATCGCGAGCCATCGGCGGCGTCACAAACAGATACGGTTTGAGCGGGGCCACGCAGCCAGCGGCCAGCGATAGCCCACCGGCCAAGAGCAGCTTCGCAGAGTGACGTCGCGTCCACGACAGGGCGAGGGTCGCAAAGGATCGGATTTTGCCAGTCATATGGCCATCATCGCCGATCGGGCGACCTGGCGGCTAGCCTCCGTGCTGACGACGGCGGCTCCGGGGCGGCGGCGGCAGCCCCAGCTCCTTGGCACGAACCTTGGCGCGAAGCTCCGCGACGATCTGGCGGGCCCGCTCTTCTAGCTCGCGGTCCCGCTTGCCTTCGATCTCATCGAGGAGATCGCGCGCCCGGGTCGAGAAGCGATCAATCTCGGCCAACGCCTGACGAAGCTCTTGTAGGTGCGAAACGATCTTAGGGTCCAGATCAGCCACGGGGACATTGTATCGCAAAACTCTCGACGCCGATCGGGCTGATTTTTTCGTGTATCAGCGACGGAGCTTCGAGATCGCCGCCGCGGAAGCGGATGCGATAGATTGGGGGAATGCGAATCCTGCACACCATGCTCCGCGTCAATAACCTCGATGAGTCCCTGGCCTTCTACTGTGATGCCCTGGGCATGCAGCTCTTGCGGCGCAAGGATTATCCGGGCGGAGAGTTCACGCTGGCCTTCGTCGGCTACGGTCCAGAGTCCGATCAGGCGGTACTGGAGCTGACCTACAACTGGGGCAAGTCGCAGTACGAGCTAGGGACGGCTTTCGGGCACATCGCTCTTGGCGTCAGCGATATCTACAAGACCTGCGAGGTCCTCCGCGCCAAAGGCGTAAAGATCGTCCGCGAGCCCGGCCCGATGAAGCACAGCACGACGGTGATTGCCTTCATCGAAGACCCCAACGGCTACCGCATCGAGCTCATCGAAGAGGGCTCACGCGCCTCGGCCTAGAGGGACTTGGGCTGCGCCGACGCCCGGAACAGCGCCCTGCGCGCCTAGTCCCCGTCGGGTCCGCGACGGCCCTGTTTGCGCTCTGCGTTCTTTCGCTTTTCGTCGAGTCGGCGCTCACGCGAGGCTCGCGTCGGTCGCGTTGCGCGGCGTGGCGTGGGACGCACCAGAGCGACCAGGATCAGCTGTCGCAGCTTGGAGAGCGCGTCTTCGAGATTGCGGCTCTGATCGCGGGTCAGCTGACTGACAACCAGGATCCAGCCATCGGCGTCCAGACGCGAGCCCGCGATGCTGCGCAACCGCTCTTTGACTTCGAGCGAAAGGGCCTGGGTGCCCGGGAGATCAAAGCGCAGCTCAATCTTGCTGGCCACCTTGTTGACGTTCTGCCCGCCAGGCCCCGACGAACGCGTAGCCTCCCAGTGCAGAT
>DAORCZ010000644.1:0-5196 GCA_035345735.1 Pseudomonadota bacterium
GGCTGCTTGAAGGCCAGGCCGATCTCAGCGGCTTGGGATATTTGGATCACGCGGCAGCATTGCTGCACGACGACCCGGCAGGACGCACCGGCGTCGAAGAACTGCGCTACATCATGGCGCGAGCAGCTGGGCTGGGGTTTGCCGACCGCGTGACCATCGATCCGACGCTGGCCCGCGGCCTGGACTACTACACGGGGCCGATCTTCGAGGCCAAGGCACACGTCGAGCGCTTCGGCGGCAAGCTCAGCTTCGCCGGTGGTGGACGCTACGATGACCTCATCGAGCTGTACGGCGGCATGCCGCAAGGCGCGGTCGGCTTCTCCTTCGGGGTCGAGCGCCTGATTGAGCTCCTAAAAGAGCAAGCCGGGGGCGGCCTGGGCGTAGCGCGGCCGGTCTTGATCGCCCCGCTCTTGTTTGGCAGCAAGCGCAGTGAGGGCTTCGGCTCCGTCGGAGAGAGTGCTGAACGGCTGGCTCAGGCGCTGCGCGCGCAGGGGATTGCGGCGCGCATCGGGCTTTCGGCCAGCAACCCCGGTAAGCACCTGCAGTACGCCGAAGCCGCCGGGCTAGAGTGGATCGTCTTCGTCGGTGAAGATGAAGTCAGCAAGGGGCTGTACCCGCTGCGTCAGCTCTCGTCGCGAAGCGAAGATCGTCTTTCGATCGACGGCCTGATCGAGCGGCTGCGCGGCCTGCCCCTCTAAGCGGACGCGCTACTCGATCTCGTCGCCGGTCGGGGGCGCAGCCTGCGCGTGGTTATGCGCCTGCTCGTTGTGGGCGCGGGTCAGGCGATCCTGAAACTCGCGCGCCGAGTGCTTACCCTGGTGCTTGAGAAGCTGGTTGCGCGCCGCGACTTCGATCAGCGAAGCAATATTGCGCCCTGGCCGAATCGGTACGCGCAGCAGGGGCAGCGCGACGTCCAAGATGGCGTAGCGTCGCTCGTCGACCCCCAGACGATCGTACTCTTCGGCCTCGTTCCAGTCGGCTAGCTCGATGACCAGCTCGACTTTCTTGCTGTCGCGCACCGCCGAGATGCCGAACAGGTCCTTGACGTTGAGGATGCCCAGTCCGCGGATCTCCATGTGGTGCTTGAGCAGCTCTTTGCTCGAGCCGATCAGCATGTCCGGCATGCGCTTCTTGATCTCGACGATGTCGTCTGCCACCAAGCGATGTCCGTGCAGGACCAGATCGAGCGCGGCCTCGCTCTTGCCGATCCCCGACTTGCCCAGCAAGAGGATGCCGATGCCGAGGACATCGATGAGTACGCCATGCACGCTCGTCGACGGCGCCAGGCGCATCTCCAGCACCTTGGTCACCCGGTTGATGAACACGGACGACATGAGCGGCGTGCTGAGCAACGGCACCTCGTGCTCTTCCATCGCGGCTGCCAGTTCGGCGGGGATCTCCAGACCGCGCGTGACGACGACGACGCATGGTCGCAAGTTGGCCAGCGACGTGGCGGCGCGCAGTCGCCCGGCCTCATCAAGGCTGCGCAGGTAGGCGATCTCGGTCATGCCAAGGACCTGCAGCCTCTCGGGGTGCACATGCTGGGTAAACCCGGTCAGGGCCAGGCCGGGCTTCTGGATGCGCACGCCGCCGATCTTGCGCTGCAGCACGCTGCGTCCCACCACGACGGAAAGGGCCAAGCCCGCCTCCGCCTCCAAGAGCGAATGAACAGAGACTCCAGCCATCGGCGTTGGATCCTTCCAGGCAGACGGCGCCTGGCCTAGTAGCGGGCGTCTTCTTCTTCGAGGATGCGGAAGAGTTCGCCGGCGGTGCCCGCGCGCATCAGACGGGCGCGAAAGTCGGCATCTTTGAACAAGCGACTGATCCGAGCCAGCGCTTTGAGGTGCATGCCCGTCGAGCTCTCGGGGGCAATAAGCACGAAAAAGAGGTGGGTGGGCCGGCGGTCGAGCGAGTCAAAGTCGACGCCGCGCGTCGAGCGGCCCAGGCAGCCGATCAAGCGACTGACCGAGTCGAGCTTGCCGTGCGGAATGGCGATGTCTTCGCCGATCGCGGTGCTGGCCAGCTCTTCGCGCTCCATCAGCACACGGGTCAGGGCGTCGGCGTCGACACCCGTCTGGGTGCGGGCCAGCTGACGCGCCAGCTCGGCGATGACCTGCGGCTTGGTCTGCCCCCCCAGCTCAGGGATGATCAGCTCGGGCCGTACGAAGTCTGTGATCTTCATCGACGTCCACCACCCCGCGCCTGGTGGCTCGGGCGGGCACAGGGGATGGCTGCGCCGCCGGCCATAGCCGCATTCGTGCTTCGGGGCCTCGCTGGCCAGCCCATCCACCGCATGGCGTGGCTAGTGCGTGGTCTCGATAAGGCCGTAAGTGCCATCGTCTCGACGGTAGACGACATTGATCTGGTGTGTCTCGATGTTATTGAAACACAGGAAGCTCTCGTGCAAAAGGTTCATGCGCATGAGCGCTTCGTCGACGGACATCGGCTCGGCGATAAACTTGTCTTCTTTGATGACCTGCGGTTTGGCCATCGGAGGGGGTGCCGCGGCGGCCGGCCGGTCTGATGTCGCTTCGCGGGGGGCTGGCTTTTCCGTCGTCGGACCATGCCCGTCCGCCGAGAACACTCGGTGCGTCAGCGAGCGCTGCGGACCGCTCTGCGGCTTGTGATCGCGGATTCGGTCCTTGTAGCGACGTAGCTGGCGCTCGATCTTGGCCATCACCAGATCGACGGCCGAGAAGAAATCGTCGCTGGCCTCGACCCCTTTGACGACGAGACCATTGGGCAAGGTGATCTGGATGTCCGCGGCGTGCAGATACCCGCGCTGCTGCGAGTAGACGACGTGGACCTTGATCGGCTCAGGAAAATACTTATGGATGCGATCCAGCTTTTCCCTCGCGTAGTCCTTGAGCGCGTCGTTCGTTTCCGTCGAGCGGAAGGTAAAAGATAGGTGCATCGCAGTCCTCTGGTTGGGGTGAACGGGATGCCCGGCCAGTCGCGCATCCGACCGACCGGGCGACCGAGCTCACGGGGTGAGCCCGCCGCACTGACCAGCCTAACCGGCCGGTCTGATACCCGAATCTATTCGCTGTGTGTAGGGGCCGAGTCCCCGCGTCAACAAGCGGGGTCGAAGCTGTCTAGTGCCGTTTGCGCGGTCAGTCAAGCTGCTTGCGTGACTAAAAGACCTGCTTGCGCTGCGCCGAGGGCAGGATGGCGAGCTGTTCGCGATATTTGGCGACGGTGCGGCGGGCGATATCGATCTTGTGCCGCTCGCGCAGAAGCTCGACGAGCTTCTGATCCGAATAGGGGTGCTTGGTGTTCTCTTCACCGACGAGCTGCTTGATCAGTCGCTTGACCGCCTCGCTGGCGATGTCGTCGGAGCCGTCCTCGCGATTGATGCCGGCATTGAAGAAGTACTTCAGCTCGAACAGCCCCTGGGGGGTGTGCACGTACTTGTTGCTGGTGGCGCGGCTGATCGTCGATTCGTGCATGCCGATGTCGTTGGCGATGTCGCGCAAAATCAGCGGCTTTAAGTGGCTGATGCCCTTCTCGAAGAAGTCGCGCTGGAACTTGAGGATCGACTCGGTGACTTTGACGATGGTGCGCTGACGCTGCTGGATGCTGTCGATCAGCCAGCGAGCCGAGCGCAGGCGCTCCTGCACGTAGTCCTTGGCCGCCTTGTCCTGGTTCTTGCTCTTGAGCGTGTCGAGGTAGTAGTTGCTGATGCGTAGCTTGGGCAAGCCGTCGTCGTTGATCTGCACGAAGTAGCGGTCGCCGACCTTGTGAATAAAGACGTCGGCAGTGATGTACTGCGGCCGATCGGTCGTGTACTCGCGCCCGGGTCGGGGATCCAGACGCTGGATGTCGCGCGCGGCCTCGTACACTTCTTCGATATCGACGCGCAGCTTCTGAGCGATGCGACCGAAGTTCTTCTTTTCTAGATCGGTGAGGTGCTCGGTCAGCATCTTGACCAGCACGTCGTCGTCGATGTCCAGCGCCGCGGCCTGCACCAACAGCGACTCTTGCAGTGTGCGCGCCGCACAGCCGACGGGATCAAAGCGCTGCACGCGTTTGAGAGCCCGCTCCGCAACCTCGGGCTCGACGTCGGCTTCCTGCGCGATCTCGACGAGCGGCGGCTCCTTCAGGTAGCCGTCCATGTCGAGGTTGCCGATGATCAGGATGGCGCAGCGCTCTTCGTCGGGCGGCAGCTTGGCCATCTGTAGCTGGATCATCAGATGCTCGCTCAGCGACGGACCTCCGGTCGCCGCCTGCTCCAGCGTCGGCATCTCGTCGCTGTCGGGGCGATAGGCCGGCATGCTCGGCGCCGTCGCCATGTTCTCGGCGTAGGTCTCCCAGTCGACGTCGGTGGCCGCGGTGGTCCCGGTCGGAACTTCCTGCTCGATCTCGCGCGTCTCTTTCTGCGCGCTCGGCTCGGCTGCTTGCTCGGTCTCGCCCAGCAGGCTGGTCTCGGCAGCCACCACAGGATCGTCGCGAGAAATCTCGGTCTCGGTGTCGGTCGTGTCTTCCAGCAGGGGGTTCTCTTTCAGCTCTTCCCGCACCTGCTCCACCAACTCCATGCGCGAGATCTGCAGCAGCTTGATCGCCATCTGCAGTTGCGGTGTCATCACCATCTGCTGCGACAGCTTGAGGCTCTGCTTCATCTCCATCGACATGACGCCACTCCCTACGGCCAACTTTTAGTTACCCTACCACGGCGTCTCCGTCGGGTAGATGGAAAAACGAACCGACGGTATATATCTTGCTTGCAGACCTGGCAAGGGCCGCGGTCAAGCGTCATCCAGTGTGTGTTGGAGAGAGGCGCAAAGAACGCCAAGCGAGCAGAGCGGAGCAAGCCCGAAGGCCGGGCAGGGGCGGCCCCAGTCAGCGACTGAGGGAGAGCCTGGCGGAGAGCCGCCGAGCTCGGCGGTCGCGACAGGGCGCGGCTTACTCGACGCGGAAGTGACGACCGTGGATCGAAAGGCCGTTGCGCTGGCAGACATAGACCAGGTACTGCCGTCCGGGAGCGTCCAGCCGACGATACGCCTGGTCGGCCAGCTGCACATTGCGCAGCTGACAGGCTGCGGCGCCCTGGATGCGGGCCGAGCGCACGCTCGGTTGGCCACGACCATCGACCCGCTTGGCGACGGCAATCGCCTTCTCATACTCACCATTCACAAACAGCGTCTGGGCGTACGACAGCGTGGCATCGACATCGCTGTAGTCCGGCTCGGCGACGGA
>DAORCZ010000645.1:0-5196 GCA_035345735.1 Pseudomonadota bacterium
ACGTCGTCGAAGCCAGCACCGGCACGGTGCAGGTCTACATGTACAACCCCAAGGAACGCACGCTAGAGACCAGCCTGCGCGACTACGTGAAGAATCACTCGCCGCTCATCGGCCGCGTCACCAAGCGCGGCAAAGACATCGACCTGGCGCTGGTCCGCCTGCCAGAGCTGGTCAGCAGCTATCCGACGGTGCAGCTTGGCAACTCGGACGAGCTGCGCATCGGTCAGGATGTCGTCGCCATCGGCAACCCGCACGGCCTGACCTGGACGTTTACCAGCGGCACGATCAGCGCCATCCGCAAAGACGCGCTGCAGACCGAGACGCCGATCAACCCCGGCAACTCGGGCGGGCCGCTGCTCGATATGCACGGCCAGATGGTGGGCGTGAACACCTTCATCCGCAAAGAGTCGCAGGGTCTGGGCTTTGCCATCCCCGCCAACACGGTGAAGGAATTTGTCGACAAGTTCAGCAAGCTCACCGAGATCGAAGGCCCGGCTGCACCAGCCGGCCCGACGCTGTCCAAGAACCCGGTGCCGCTGGCCTCGCTGTCGCTGAGCCAGGATCTGGATCGCCTGCGCAACCTCAACGGTCGGCGCGGCAACAAGCAGGCCGAGCAGATGGTGATGCGCGACATCGAGGCCGCCGATCTGCTGCGTCAGCGCATGGTGCGTGGCGAGCTAACCGTGGCGCAGATGCTGCCGCAGATGCTGGAGCAGCTAAAGCAGATGGCCATGCACAATCGGGCCGTCGAAGAAGGTGGCGAGGCGCCGCAGGCCTTCCAGCAGCAGCTAGAAAAGACCGCCGAACACCTCAAGCAGATCTTCCAAGTTTCTCAGTAAGGCTCCGAGCAGGCTTGCGATACGATAGGCGTCGTGACGACGTACCTGTGTTCCGACGATATTTTCTTGCAGCATCGCCCGCAGGGAGAGCACCCCGAACGACCGGAGCGTCTCGTCGCCATTGTCCGCGCGCTGCAGGAGTCGGGCCTGCTTGGCAAGCTGGGGCGGATTCCGCCGCGTCCAGCCACCCCCGAAGAGCTTCGTCGCGCACACAGCGCGCAGTACCTGAGTGATCTAGAGCACCGCATCGGTCCCAGCGCGCCGGCGGCGGGCAGCGGCTGGCTCGACCCCGACACGTACTACGGCCCAGGCACCTATCAGGCGGCGCTGTGCGCGGCCGGTGGCGCCATCGATCTTTCGCTGCGCGTGTTTCACAGCCAGGCCGATAACGGCTTTGCGCTGGTGCGACCGCCCGGGCACCACGCCTGTCGCGAGCGAGCCATGGGCTTCTGCCTGCTCAATAACATCGCGGCGGCGGCGTATGCCGTGCGGGCGGCGGGCGGCCGGGTGGCCATCGTCGATTTCGATGTCCATCACGGCAACGGCACCGAGCAGATTCTCAGCGGCAGCCCCGATATCCTGTTCGTCAGCACGCACCAGTACCCGTTCTATCCCGGGACTGGCGCTGCGGCCGTCGCTACCGATGCGCTCTCGGCGGGGACCACCGTCAACATCCCACTGCCGCAGGGCTCAGCCGGCGAAGAATATCGCCTGATCTTCCAAAAGATCGTGGTGCCGGTGCTGCAGCGATTTGCGCCTGACATCATCTTGGTCTCGGCCGGTTTTGATGCGCACGCTCGCGATCCCCTGGCCGGCATGTCGCTCGTCGAAGAGGACTACGCCAACATGGTGCGGACGCTGCTTTCCGTGCAGCCGCGGCTGGCCCTGATCTTGGAAGGTGGCTACCACCTAGAGGCGCTGGCCCAGAGTGTGCTCTCGACGCTGCGCGTGCTGATCGCCGCGCATGCCACGCCCGGTTCTCCCGAGCTGGCGGCGACGCACAGCCCACCGCTCATGGAAGAAGTTCGCCACCTGGCGACCACGCTGCAGGGCCTACACCACCTGCGCCTCGACTAGCCCGCTCGTCGCTACGGCCGGCCGGGGCCTCTGCCCTGCGGATCGTCGATGGTCGGGTTCGCGGGCAGCTTCATCTCCATCGTCACCGCCGTCGAGCTTGGGACCTTGGCGGCGGGGCCGGGGGCGGGGATGATGCCCTCTAGCGTGTCGGCGGTGCCACTGGCTGGCTGTGATCCGCCGCTCGGCGAGACCGGGCGCACTTCCTGGCTGGCCGAAGGGATGCTGCTGCTGCTCGACGGCTGCGAGCTTCGGCTCGACGGCACCGAGCTGCGACTGGACGGCACGGGCTGCACACCTGGCCGCGGCGGTCGCGAGCTGCGCGATTTGGCCGAGGGAGCCAGCCCAGAGCCCGAGCCGCTCTCGCCACCGCCATGGGAAGCCAGATCTCCGCGCAAAAGATAGATCGCCTCGCCTGACTGTTGCGGCGGGGGCGGCTCGCTGGCGTCGATCGCCCCGACGGTGGCTCGCACGACCTGCACCAGCTCGGTCAAGAGCTCGCGCGCCGAAGGACGCTGCGCCGGATCTTTTTCCAGCGTGCGCATGACCAGGCGCTCCACCGGCTCGGGGATGCCGGGATGCCACTTGCGCAGTGGCGGGGCTGGATCGTTCAGGTGGTTCAGCACCACTTCCAGGAAGCTCTTGGCATCCGACGGAAAGGGCGTGCGACCGCACAGCATCTGATACAGCATGACGCCGACGCTGTAGACGTCGCTGCGGCCGTCGTAGGGGCCGTGCCGCAGGCGCTCGGGGGCCATGTAGACCGGCGTGCCGACGATACCGCCACCCCCGGTCATCGCCGGGCGATCGAGGTCCGAGTCGGTGCCCAGCAGCTTAGCGATGCCGAAGTCGAGGACCTTGATGACCTCGCCGTAGCGCGCGCGGTGCAGAAAGACGTTCTCGGGCTTGATGTCGCGATGGATGAGACCAATGGCGTGCGCCTCGACGAGGACGTCGCAGATCGGCAGGACGATCTGGATGCAGCGCGACAGCTGAAGCTGGTTGCGCTCGCGCAGCTCATCGGCCAGCGTGCGGCCCACCAGGAGCTCCATCGCCAGGTAGGGAATGCCGCCGGGCGCGATGCCCGAGTCGAGCATGGCGACGGCGTTGGGGTGATTCAGGCGACTGGCCGAGGTGCCCTCTTGGCGAAAGCGCTTCAGCGCCTCTTCCGAGCTTAAGTGGCCAAGCGAGCGGAACACTTTGACCGCCACTTGGCGCTGCAGCTGCAGGTGCGTGGCGCGATAGACGACACCGAAGCCACCGAGCCCAATGCGACCGTCCAGGCGATACTTGCCGTCGAGCATAAAGCCGTTCGGCAGCTCGGAAGGATTGCTGTAGATCGGCTGGACGGTGGCTTTTTCTTTCTTCAGCTCTTTGTTTTCGCGGGTGAGCTCAAGCTTTTCGCGCTCCAGATCGCGCAGCTTGCGGCCGCTGCGGATGTGGTGCTCTATGCGCACCAAGAGCTCTTCAAACTCGTAAGGCCGATGCAGGAAATCGACGGCCCCCAGCCGGAAAGCGCGCACCTTGGCCGCCACGTCGGTGCGCTCGCTTAGGAACAGCACCGGCACCGAGCGCATCTGCGGCGTCATCTTGAGCTGACGACACAGCTCGAAGCTGTCCATGTCGGCCCGCTTGAGATCGAGCAGGATGACATCGGGAGACTGCCGAAACGCCAGCTGCTTAGCCTGCGGACCGGAGGTGGCGATGTGCACCTGAAAGCCGGTCTCGGTCAGCTTTTCCGAGAGCGCGCGCGCACTTTCCCCGTCGTCATCGACTAGTACGGCGATGGCATCCTGCAAGTCGACGGCGGGCGCAAGCAGTGAGCGCGAAGATGGATTCATGCCAAAGGGAAGCCCTCACCGGAAAAAGCCTGGCCCCCCGGGCCAGCTACGACGCAAAAGGACGTGGTGACGGCTCATTGATTGTACAACGCTGAGGCGGCAGCGATGGCATCGTTTTGCGCCGCAGCCGGTGGCTGGTCAGGGCTTGGGCCGGGGCCCTGTGGTAGGGTCGGGGCCTCTCGATGTCCCAGACGGAGCGTGCCGATGCCAGCCACCCCTCGTACCCAGCCAGCCCCTCCTCCTGCCGCGGCCGGGGAGTCGTGTGGTCAGACGGCCGGCGACCCGACAGGACGATCGCTGAACTCCTTTGATCAGGCGCATCGCACTTGCCCTGGCTGCAGTGCCGAGATGGTCGATCGCGGCTGCAAGCTACGCTGCCCGCGCTGCGGCTTCTTTCTAGACTGTTCGGACGGCTAGGTGCACCGGGGACGGGTTGGTGGCTTGACAGCCCCCGGGTCATGACACAGGGTTTCAGCATGCTGAACCGTCGCTGGACTTGGTTGTCAGGACCTGCTTTGCGCACTGCGTCGTCTTCTGAACTGGGTGGGGCGGGGTCGCCTCGTCCCCTCCGCTTGGCGCTGCCCATCGTCGCTGTGCTGGGCCTGCTGCTGGCAGCCGGGGGCGGCTGTCGCAGACAAGCGCCGGGAGCATCGGCTCGCTCCGCGGCGGTCGCGTCGGCCTCTCCGGGGACGGGTGGCTCGCTGGTGGCGGATCTGCCCACGCAGCTTCCTCCGCCGTCGGTGACCGAGAGTCGTCCCGGCGCCGCCGCGCCTGCGCCCGTTCCGCCTACGCTGCCCGCGCCGACAGCCGGGGCGACCGTGCCAGCCGGTGCTGCTGAGGTGGTGCCAGCCGCCGGCCAGCCGACCACACTGACCCCGGCCCAGCAGAGCCGTCGCACACCGGTCGTCGATGCCGTACATCGAGCCGCCCCCTCGGTCGTGTCGATCGTCACCGAGCAGCGGCCGCAGCACAACCCGTTTGGTTTCTTTGGCCTGGAAGAAGAAGGCGAAGACAGCGGCCGGACCTCGCTGGGCTCGGGCGTCATCGTTGAGGGCCATGGCCTGGTCATCACCAACGAGCACGTCGTCGCCGGTGCGGCCCGCATCCGGGTTCAGCTCGCTGATGGCCGCGAGCTTCCCGCGACCCTGATCGGCGCCGATCAGTCGTTCGATCTCGCCGTGCTCAAGGTCGAGACGCAGACCCACGAACTGCCCGCGCTGCGCTTGGGAACCGCCGCCGACCTGATGATTGGCGAGACGGTGATTGCCATCGGCAACCCGTTTGGTCTCTCGCATACCGTGACCTCGGGCGTGATCTCGGCGCTGCACCGCGTTGTGCGCGCCAAGAACCGAACGTACGAAGACTTCATCCAGACCGACGCCCAGATCAACCCCGGCAACTCGGGCGGGCCGCTGCTCGATATTCACGGTGAGCTGATCGGC
>DAORCZ010000646.1:0-5185 GCA_035345735.1 Pseudomonadota bacterium
CTCGGCGCCGGGGTCGCTGACCACGGTCGCGTTCATCCCCGCGCAGCCAGGGCCTATCAACCAACACAGAGACAACCAAGGGATTAGATGATTGCGCATTAGTTACTTCCTGGATTGATCGAGGTCCGGGTTTCGAAATAGCGGAATCGTCGAGAGCCGATTTGCAGCTCATCTTGGTCAAAGACATAGGTCGGGCTGTTGAGGCGCTGGCCGTTGCGATCGACGGTCATGCCATCGACGGGATAGACCAGGAGCTGACCCGAGCCAGCGTCGCGGACCAGGCGACAGCGCGGCGAGCCCCCTGGGGTCAGCGTCGGAGTCATGGCGCTGCTGACCGTCGCCGAGGCGCCCGCAGCCGTCCCGATAAAGATGTCGCAGCCCAGGTCACCACCGAGGACGGTGTCGGCTTTTTCGAGGAAGTAGACGCGCCCGGTCGCCGAGGACAGCAGCCAGGCCACATGGGTCTGGCCGCGCGGGCTGCGGAAGGCATCCACCCACTCCACGGCTCGGCCCACGGTGGGGGCCCGTGGCGTGACCGCGACCCGTGGCAGGGGCTCGGTGAGGACGCCGCCGCCCGCCGTCGTCGATTCGCGGCCCGGCAGCCGCGGGAACGGCAGCGGCTCACTAAACAGCGCGGCCTGCACCCGTCGCCGCAGCGCCGGCACACAGAGCGCGGCCAGCACGAGGGCAAGCAGCCCACCATCCAGCCACCACCACAGCGGGCTCTGCGCGAGCGAGCGGGTGCCAGACGGGTTGGCCGGCGCCTCCCCCCCTGGCTTTGGCACTGCCGCCTCGGCCGCGCCCCGCGCCGAAAGCTCGACGCTAAGCCCGATAGTCGCCCCGCCCGCTGCGCGGAGGGTCAAGCGGTAGCTACCTGCGGCTGCCGCCAGACCCGCTGGCAGCGCATAGTGGGTGGTCTGGACGGCCGCCAGCACCTGACTCAGGTACTGGCCGGTCTTGCTCGGAAGCTCATCGAGCGCGGTGGTGCTGAGGATGCGACCGCCGCTCTGGCCGACGATATCTTGCAGGTACTTGGGCGCGCTTCCGCCGTTGGGCGGCGAAAAAAAGAGCGCGTCGAGCACCACCGACTGCCGCACCATGCGCTGGATGGCTTTTTCGTCGCTCGGCTTGCGATGCAGCGTCTCCAGATCGTCGAGCCCACTGCCCAGCGCCAGCACCACGGTCTGGCTGTTCCGCGACGGGGGCACACGTTCGAGCAGGCCCAGACTGGCGCTCAGCGCCACGGAAAAGGAAGGGCTGGTGCCGTCCTTCCGCGCGGTGTGCGACTCGATCTGGGCCAGCGCCGCCACCACCTCGTCGCGACTGTGGGTCAGCGGCTGTTCGACGACAATGCGCCGGCCGCGCTCGTAGGCCAGCAGGCCCAGCGAGGACTTGGGGAGCTTGAAAGTCGCGTCGATGACCGCCCGGATGCTGTCGCGCAGCGCCGGAGAGAGCGGGCTGTCGCCAAGCTGCACCATCAGCATCAGGGCCAGCGGCAAGGGCGACGACTGGGGCGGCGGAGTCAGCGGCGACAGCACCTCGCCTTCGAGTTCCAGCGTCGGCATCTGGGTGCGCTCGGGGTCGGCCCCGCTCCAGCTCAGAACGCGCAGCGGCTGCCCGGGAACACTCACCACCTGCCGCAGGCACCAGGTGCTCGGCGTGGCGTCTGGCAGAGAGGTGGACACGCAGCGCGGCATGCCGGCGGTCGGGGAGCGGGCCTCGCTGGGGGGCGGGACCTCGGCCCCGCGGGGGGGATCGGCTGGATGCGGGGCGGCGTTCGGGCGGATGGCGTGGGCGCCACGAGGGGACCGGGGCTGCGCCGGAGCCGGAGCGCCCAGCAGGCAGCCCAGGGCCAGCACACACAGGGCCGCCGTCCCGCGAGCCAGCCCCGACCGTCGCGACCGTTGCGTTCGTCGCACACCGGCGATGACAGCGGCAGAAGACTGCTGGATGCCCCTCATGGCCGCACCACCTTCTGGCAGTGGGCGCGAAACACCAGCACCACATCGTCGGCCAAGCGCAGGCGTGAGCCGTCGAGGAGGGGCTGACGAGCCAGCACCCGCGTCTCGCTCCCCGACGGGGGGCGCACGAAGGTGCCATTCGTCGAGCCGCGGTCGCTGAGGAAAAAAGTTCCGCTGCTGACGTCGAATTCCAGCTCGGCGTGCTCGCGCGAGATGCGCCCGGAGTTAAAAACCAGGTCGCAGACCTCGGCATTATTGCCAATCAAGATATGCGACTTCATCAGGGGCTGAATGGCCACTACCAGGCTAGGTGGGGGTCCCTGCAAACGATTTTCAACACAGACCAGCCAGGCCCAGCCGCGATACACGGCAGAGCGGGTCTGGGTCGGCACGCTGGAATCCTGCAGGTCGTCCGAAAGATCCGGAACATTGTTGCGCCCGCTGGTCCCCGTTCGCTGTCCATCCACCCAGGTCGGAATATTCGCTTCTTTGACCTGCCCGGCAATCATTAGCATCCCCCCAAGGTCATCAGTTCATGATTAATAAACGCCGTCACCATCGCCAGAGCGCACTCCGTCATATTGCCGTAGCGGTTCTGCGGATTAATCGACAGCATTCGCTGCAGCACCCGGTCCACCTGGGTCAGGGCGCGCCCGGGGTATTCCGGCACACGCACCGGAAAAAAAATGCCGCCCAGATGGGCATTGCGCATGGCGTGCTGGACCTGTGAGCTCTCGCCCTGGGCCGCACACTGCTCTAGGCGCGGCGGCAGGCGGCCGCGGCACAGGATCTGGTAGCAGCAGACGCCGGCGGCGTACTCATCGCTGAGAAACCAGTTGATCGCATCGGTCGAAGTGCCGTCGAGGACCCGCCAGAGTTCGCTGGCGAAATAGGGCACCGTACCCAGCACATAGGGCACGCCCAGTCCCACCTGATCGGCCGGCCGGGTGATGACCTTGGCGGTGCCGAAGTCCCCCAGGCGCAGGCGATTGTTCTGGTCGAGCAGCAGGTTGTTTAACTTAATATCTCGGTGCGAGGTCTTTTTGCGATGTAGATAGGCCAGCGTGTTTAGAAGCGCATAGGCGATCTTGACACGCTCAGCCAGGCTCATCTTGTCGATGAACTCCAACAAATTGCCACGGCATAATTCCATGGTAAACCAGTGGTACTGAATCCCGGTTTCTTTATCGAGATAATGCGTGCATTCATAGGCAGTCAGCAGGTTGATGCTGCCATCACCGCTCTTCAGAATCTCGAACTCGTGATGATTCCGTTCCATCGCTTCCGGGATATCGCTGGTGCTGTCGGATATCTTGACTGCGACGATTGATTTGGCGGGGTGGCGCACCGCATAGACATGCCCTTGAAAGCCGCTGCCCAGGGGCCGCTGCACCACCAGATCATTGCTCATTAAGACTTTTCGATGATCGGCAGAAAACTGTCGTTCACTCATGGTTTCACCTGTTTTCCGGATGGGCTTCGCTCATCGAGACGACGGGAACCCCGGGAATGCTGGGGGGCGAGCCGGCCCCCTTTCCCCCGTCGGCGCTGACGCCGGCCAGCGCGCCCGGGCTGCCACTTGGCGTCGCGGGAGCCGTCGCTGGGCTGCCCGACCCGCCGCCGCTGCTGCCGCCGCTGGCCGGGGTGAGCGACTTGTCACGGCTGTCGCCCCGCTTATCGCCGCGCAACTCGCGCCGCGGCTTGCTATGGCCGGACTCGGGGCGGTCGCCCGGCTTGCTCGGGGGGGCGATGGCTAGCTGCATCCCTACCGTGGGGGGCGGGCTGCCGTTGGGGCTGCCCTCGACGCCCCCCCGCCCGCCGCTATCGCCCGAATCGACGGTGGGCATTGGCCGGCGGCCCGGGTCTGCCACCGGCCCCGTCGCCACGCGCCCTGCCGCGACTGCGCCCGTCGCTGCTGCCCCGCCCCGACACTGCAGGGTCTGCACCAGCGAGGTCAGCGAGCCGCAGAACACCACGGTCCCCCACAAACCGACGCCCAGTCGACGCGCGACCCGCCATGGGGGCGGAGCCTCGACGACCGCGCGCGGGGCCTCAGCAACTGGCAGCGATGGACGGGCGGGCACCGGATTCCCCGCCAGCGCCGCGACCAAGCCCGGCCGCAGCCCGGCGGGACGTGGGTCGGTGTCGCCCGGGCTGGACGCGACCAGCGACGACGGGCTGCGCCCGATCTCCGTGACGGCCTCCGAGCCGTGGACGTGGCTGCTCAGGCTGCCGAGCGGAGCCGTGTCCTCGGCGCGAGCGGCGAGCGGCAAGCCGGCCGGAGTTCCGCCGGGGGTCTCATCGGTCTCGCCCGGACGCTCGTCCTGGCGGTCGGGCCCGGATACCGGCAGCGCCTGCGTCGTCAGCGGCTGGCGCACCGTCTGCAGGGCATCGGCCGCGGCGCCCTGGCTGAAGTGCTCGGTGGGCTGTGCCGAGAGCGATGCGGCCCGCCCCGCGCCCGCCGGCCCCAGGCGGTCGGTCTGCAGGGCCTTGCCGACGCCAGCCGAGGGGGTCGCCACCAAGGTCAGCGGCCCGCGCTCGCTCGTCAGCCGCGGCCCGACGAGGGGACTGCCGCTCGGGGGCTCCGAGGCGGCATCGCGGGCCCCGGCGAGCTCACAGTCCAGACAGAGAAAAAATCGCGTCGCCAGCGCCGTCAGACTGCTGCCCACGTCGCTGCTCCCCGTCGGGAATAACGCGTCGAAGGGCACGACGCGGGCCGAGCGATTCTGAAGCTCGCCCTCGGTCTGGACGAAACGCACCACCCAGCCGGGCAGGCTGCCGCTGTCACGCTGCCTGTCTTCGCTGTTCAGCTCGACCGCCAGCCAGGGAAAATCCGAGTAGTAGAGGATGGTCGCCAACCGGGCCGCGCCGCGCACCACCTCCTCGATGCCAACCTGCTGCTCCTGCCAACGCACGTAGAGCACGCCGCGCTGCGATTCGTCGCTGCGGCGCACGGCAAAGCGGTACGGCAGGCGGGCCGGGGTGGGGCTTTTTGGCAGGCGCTCGAAGCGTTGCAGGTACTGGACCAACACCTCGCGCTCGCGCTCGGGACTGTCCGCGCTTTGGAAGCGGCCAAAGTCTGAAGCCAAGCGCAGGCCGCGACTGGAATCCAGCTCGCCGAGGCGCGCGAACATCTCCAGGCCGACATCGGTCAGCACACCTTCGTCGATGCCCACCGGGGCCGGATGGTTGGGACCGGCCGAGGTGTAGACGGCATGCTTCCA
>DAORCZ010000647.1:0-5185 GCA_035345735.1 Pseudomonadota bacterium
AAGAACGTGCACGGCGGCAGCTTTGGCGCGCGGGCCTGCGGCACCTGTCATTCGGAAAAGCGGAGCTTCAACGAGCCGCGGGGGTTCGATCATCGCCGCGACACCGACTGGCCGCTGGATGGCCCGCACCAGGATGTCGGCTGCCTGGCCTGCCATCAGGCGACGGGCAGCCGGCCACCCAACCCCGACTGCGGGACGTGTCACCGCGACAAGAGTCCGCACCGTGGGCGCTTCGTCCTGCCCGATCGCGGCGGCCGCCCGAGCAGCAAGCCCATGCCCTGCGCCACCTGCCACGCCCTGCCGAGCTGGCAGACGGCCGCCTTCAACCACCGCGCGCAGACCGGCTTTGTGCTGCACGCCAGCCATCGCGTCGGCAACCTGTACGACTGTCGGCAGTGTCATCGCGGGCAGGGTGGCGCCGACTTCCTGAACCTCAGCTCGCTCCTGCGCGGGCCGGCCACCGACAACAACCGCAACATCGACTGCGTGGGTTGTCATCGCCATCGCGATGCCGAGAACAGCCCGGCCCACGCGCGCTTCCCGCGTGACTGGTTCCGCGCGCAGGGCTGTGTCGAGCGCTGCCACGAGTCCGACGGCGACGTCAGTCTGAAGCGCTGTCGCACGCCGCGCGGCGATCACGATCCGGCCTGCCTGGGCAAGCTGACCGGCCTCGGCCATGGCGAGAGCAATCCCTTCAAGCTGACCGGCGGCCACGAGCTGTCGCGCGTTCGCGACAAGTGCCGGAACTGTCATGTCGACAAGCAGTCGCGCTTTACCCCCGGCGAGACGGGACGGGCCCGCCTGCGGAGCGACTGTGCAAGCTGCCACACCGCGATCAGTCCGCACGGCGCGTCCTTTGCCGCGCGCGGATCGGGTTGCGAGCGCTGTCACGATCCCGCGACCGGCACGTTCAAAAACGTCCGTCGCTTTGATCATCAGAGCGGGTCGGGCTTTCCCTTGCTTGGGCGGCACGCCGCGGTGCCCTGCACCTCGCGCTGTCACCCGGCCAGCCTCGATCTGGCGCATCGCTTTCGGCCGCGACCGCAGACCTGCAGTGATCGCGCCTGCCATGGCGAGGCGGATATCCACCGCGGACGCAATGGCCTGGCCTGCGAGCGCTGCCACTCGCCGACGCATCCCGACGGCTTCCGCCCGCCCGTCGAGATCAAGACGGTGACGCGCTAAAAAACTGCGCCGGCCGGCGTCAGATCGGTGTCAGCGGGGTCGTAAAGAAGGCGGGGAAAGGGGGCTTGCTTGCGCTGGCACCAAAGCATCATTCATGGGTTCCTGCGTGTGCTGATTCTGCTGTGGGCATCGGATGCCTGGGGCGAGTCGGCACGAGACTACGGTACGCCGCGAGCGCCGCTGCATCGCGCGCACAACGACGTCGCCTGCGAGCGCTGTCATACGCCGCAGGGCGAGGCACCGGACCGCAAGTGTCTGTCCTGCCATTCTGCGATCAGCGACAAACAGCAAGCGGCGCGCGGGCTGCATGGCCAGCCCGAGGTGCGGGGGCAGACCTGTGCTCGCTGTCATCGCGAGCACCGCGGTCGCGAGGCCGATCTGCGGGGCGTGTCGAAGCTGCAGTCGCGGCTGACCGGTCGCTTTGATCACGCGCTGACCGGCTTTGATCTCTCGCTGGTCCGGCAGCATGAGTTCTCCGACGGCGGCACCCCGCGCGAGTGCACCGACTGTCACCGCGAGCGCACCGCCGCAGGGCGGGTGGTCTACGCCGACAACGCGCGGGGCTGCAAGCCCTGTCATGCCGACTTTCACGCCGGCTCGCGACTCACCGACTGCGTTTCCTGTCACCCGCAGCGTCGCCGTCCTGCCGTCGCTGGTGCGCCTGATCTGTCGCCGCGAGCAGGGGCCAGCCAGCCGCTAGTCGATGCTCGATCGAGCCAGGCCGCCTGGTGGGTCGAGCGCTTCGATCACCGCGCTCAGACGCGCTTTCCCCTCGATGGACGGCACGCCCGCGGCGCCAAGCCGGGCCGCTGCATCGTCTGCCATCCCACGCCGCGCGCGCCCAAAGACTTCAGCCAGGATCTGGCCTGCGGCTCGCCGACCTGCCACCAAAAAGACGATCGCCACGACGGGCGCTGGCCGCAGTGCGAGACCTGTCATCAGCCCACCCGCTTTGCCGATGTCGCCACCAGTGGCCCGCGGCCCGAGCACCGACAGTCTCCCGATCCGCTAGGTGGGGCGCACGATCGGCTGCCCTGTCAGACCTGTCACGGCAGCCCACAGCGTCCGCTGCGCGGCATGAGCGGTCAGTGCATTAGCTGCCATCAGCGCGACGACATTCACCACAACGCGCTGGGCCCACGCTGCGGCGACTGCCACACCCAGCAGAGCTTCGCCGGCAGTCGCTTCAACCACGCCACCGTCGGCTGCATGCTGCGCGGCATCCACCGCACGCTGCCCTGCGCCGACTGTCACAAGGGCGGCAACTACGCCGGCCTGTCGCCGATGTGCATTAGCTGCCACCGCGATGACGCCATGCGCGCCGCGGGGGCTGGCAATACCGCCGTCGCGCTGCACGCCGGGCAGACCGCCTGCACCCACTGCCACAACACGCTGAGCTTCCGTCAGGGGCTGGCCAGCCGGCCGTCTCCCCCCGAATCGGTGTGCCAATGACCACGCAGTACTCCTCTCACTTGGCCTGGCCGCAGCCCGCCTGGGGGCGTGACTTTCGCCGCGCTAGAGCGCGCTCAGCTGGGGCTTGTCTGCTGCTTGCGCTGGGCGCGCTACTTCTATCCCCGCCGGCGTCGGCCCGGCCGCAGGTCGCGGGTCGGATCTCGCTGACCGGGGCGGTCTACGCCGAGCACGAGCCAGGATCGAGCTCGCCTGAGCTGGCTTCGCCGGTCGTCCTGGCCTTCGGTGATCTGCGGGCCACGCTCGACGTCAAAGGGGTGGCGCAGCGCCTCGATTTCCGCCTCGATGTGCGGCTGCGCCTGGCTCGCAGCTACGACTACGAGGCGAAGTTCCAGACCGCCTATGCACCGCCGCTGGCGCTCGGCTCGCGCGGCTACGTGGGTGGGGCGGAGCTGGATCTGCGCGAGGTCTATCTGCGCCTGGCGACCAGCCAGCGGACGCAGCTCAGCCTGGGGCGCATGCTCGTCCCCGAGGCCGATCGACTGCGGCTAGATGGCCTGCGCTTCGCCGGGCGCCTGGGCGAGCACTGGGAGCTTGCGGGCTTGGTCGGCGGCTACAGCAACCCGTTTTCGCGCTCGCTCTTGACCGACTATGTCCCGCCCTGCGGCGCCGGCGTGGCCAGCGGTGCGCAGATCATCATGCCCGAGATCCTAAGTGGTCAGGCCAGCCTGCCCGTCGCCGCGGCCGTCGATCCCTGTCAGAGCAGCGACCCGCGCCTGTCCCTGGCGTTTGGCGCGACTGCTCGCTACGAATACCTGGGCGGGCGCAGCGGCCAGGCGCTGCACGGCAGCCTGGGTCTCATCGGCACGCTGCTGTCAGGTCCCGCGGATGGCGGGGTCGTGGTGCGCGATCCCAGCATCCTCGGTCGCCCCGGCAACCTGCTGCCGCCGAGCGACGGGCTCGACGTCTCGCGGGTCTATCTGAGCTGGATGCAGCAGGCCAGCCTGACGAACAGCCTGGACCTATTTTCCGACCTCGTCGTCGATTTTTCGGGCTCGGCGGGGGCGCAGTTGACGCGGGCCAGCGTGGTCGCCAGCCTGCGCCTGCTCCACGCCGACCGGCTGTGGCTGCGCGGCAGCTACAGCTATCAGTCACCGCTTTCCATCCACCTGTTTCTGGCGCAGTGGGTCTACAACCGGGCCCCCAACGGCACGACGCTGGGCGGCGGCGGCATCGTCGAAAACAACCTGACGATCCTGCGCACCACCCGGCACGAGGGGCGGCTCAATATCGACATAAACCTGATCGCCAAATTGCGGTTATATGGCGAGGGGCGGCTGCGGTTCCGCGACCTGCAAAATGGAGATAGCAGCCCGGATGTATATCAATCTTCGCTCTACCGCGATAACCAGCGGCCGCTGAGCCTGGATGCCACGCTGGGCCTGCGCGACCTGGGCAGCCTGCGCCCGCTGCGCGCCCTTCTGGCCTATACCTTTCTGGCCGACTTCCGCGCCCAGAATCACCTGTTGCGGCTGGGGCTGGGGTGGAGTGCGCGGCAGGATCTGCTGCAGCTCGATTTCGACTACACCGGCGTCTTCACCAGCGACGCCGGAGCCGACGAGACCGGCTGTCAGAACAACCTGCAGGTGGGACTTGGCAGCTCGCTCGCCCAGCTTTCGCCGGGCCAGAGTCTGTTCCTGCTCGACTGCTTTGGCCGGCGGCGCGGCAGCACGCACGAGGTCGGGGCCAGCCTGGCGGTGGCAGCGCTGTCGCGGGGGCGCCTGTTTCTGCTCGGGGATTACCACGTGATTACGATAATAACCGAGGCCGCGCCGACGGTAATTGGCCATTCCGCGTTGGCGCGAATCGAAGTGCGATTTTAAGCGCTAGCCAGGCAATAGGAGAAGTCATGCGATGTTTATCTTGGTTTTTGGCGGTCGCCCTGACCGGGTGCAGTGCGCAGCCCTTCCAATACCTGACCCGACCCGGGGCGGGCACCACCGGCAGCGTGGAGGAGACCAATGCCTACTACGCCGCTTTTACCGACCATCCGGCCGAGCCGACGCTGACCGAGTGGCTGGCGCGGCGCTGCTTCTTTTCGCCGGGGACGACGAGCTATAACCCGGTCACCACCCGCTCGGCCTTCTATTACAACGGCAGCGACTTGGGCTTAGGGCGCGAGATGCGCTGTGCCGACTGCAGCAAAGACCCGAAAGCCGCTGACTCGAAGTTGATATCTTGCGTGGTCAGCAATCACGGCATTCCGCAGGGTCTGGATTTAATCCAGTTTGGCCATGATCAGCGCAGCTCAGTCAGCACGGCGCTGACGCAGCTGGAAGAGTTTCTGGCGGGCAAGCGGGCGTTCCGTGGCGCTTCGGTGGCGATGGACTTCCAGCCCAATCGGGCCGATAAGGTCCGTTTCTACATATACGACGCCAGCGATCCTGCTTTATTTTCTCCGGGAAATCACACGCCGGAAGGGCTGATTCCAGGACTGCAGCTAGATGGCGAAGGCCTAGAGTTCAATAAAGGCGTCAAATACATTCGCAACTGCCTGGCCTGTCACGGGGGGCGCTACGACGCCGACAGC
>DAORCZ010000648.1:0-5179 GCA_035345735.1 Pseudomonadota bacterium
TCGGTGCTGCCCAACGCCGGCCTGCCGCGCAACGAAAACGGCGTCGCCACCTACGACCTCACGCCCGAGAGCCTGGCCGATTTCCACGAGCGCTTCGTGCGCGACTATGGCGTATCGCTGATCGGTGGCTGCTGCGGCACGAACCCGGCCCACGTCGCTGCGCTGTCGGCGCGGCTGCGCGGTCCGGATGGCAAGACGCCACGCCCGCGCAATCGTCCCGAGGCGGGACCTTCGCAGGCGACGTCGCTCTACATCTCGGTCAACCTGCGGCAGGATCCCCCGCCGCTGATTGTCGGCGAGCGCAGCAACGCCAACGGCAGCAAGAAGTTCCGCGAGGGACTCCTGCGCGAAGACTTCGACAGCCTGGTCGAGATCGGTCGCGAGCAGATCGCCGAGGGCGCGCACCTGATCGATGTCTGCACCGCTTACGTCGGCCGCGACGAAGTGCGCGACATGCGTGAGGTGCTGCGCCGCTACTCGACGCAGATCAACCTGCCGCTGGTCATCGATACGACGCAGCTCGACGTGCTGGAAGCGGCGCTCAAGATGATCGGCGGCCGCGCCATCATCAACTCGGTGAACCTGGAAGACGGCGAAGAAAAAGCCAACCAGATCTGCCGCCTGGCGCGCGAGTACGGCGCCGGCCTCATCGCGCTGACCATCGACGAAGACGGCATGGCCAAGACCGCCGAGCGCAAGGTGGCGGTGGCCCGTCGCCTATACGACATCGTCTGCGGGCGCTGGGGCATCGATCCCGGCGCGCTACTTTTCGATCCGCTGACCTTCACGATTGGCTCGGGCGATTCCGACAGCCGCGACGCCGCCATCCAGACGCTAGAGGGCGTGCAGGGCATCAAGGAAGCGCTGCCGGGTGTGAAGACCCTGCTCGGCGTCAGCAACGTCAGCTTTGGTCTCAAGCCCTACGCTCGACAGATCCTGAACTCGGTGTTTTTGGCCGAAGCGATTCAGGTTGGACTTGATGCCGCCATCGTCAGCCCGGCCAAGATCCTGCCGCTCGCCAAGCTCTCGCCCGACGACATTCAGCTGACACGCGATCTGATCTACGACCAGCGTCGCGAAGGCTACGATCCGCTGTTCGCCTTCATGCAGCGCTTCGCCGATGCCAAGGTCGAAGGGAACAACCTGCACGGCGAGAGCGGCCCGCTGGAAGAGCGCTTGGCGCGCCGCATCATCGACGGCAAGAAGCTCGGCATCGAGACCCTCCTCGAAGAGGCGCTAAACGCCGGCTACAAGCCGCTCGACATCATCAACAAGATCCTGCTCGAAGGCATGAAGAAGGTCGGCGAGCTGTTCGGCTCGGGTCAGATGCAGCTGCCGTTCGTGCTGCAGTCGGCCGAGACGATGAAGACGGCGGTCGCTTATCTTGAACCGTTCATGGAGCGCATCGAGGGCAGCGAAAAGGGCGTCATCGTCCTCGCTACCGTCAAGGGCGACGTCCACGACATCGGCAAGAACCTGGTCGACATCATCCTGTCGAACAACGGCTACCGCGTGCTGAACCTGGGCATCAAACAGCCGGCCGACATCATCCTCGACACCGCCGAGCGCGAAAAAGCCGATGCCATCGGCATGTCCGGCCTGCTGGTCAAATCGACGGTGGTGATGAAAGAAAACCTCGAGCTGATGGCCAGCCGCGGCCTGTCGATTCCCGTCCTCTGCGGTGGCGCGGCGCTGACCCGCGGCTATGTCGAAGGCGCGCTGTCGACGGCCTATCGCACTGGCGAGGTCTACTACGGCGCCGATGCCTTCACCGGCCTGCGCCTGATGGACGAACTATGCGGCCACGTCTCGCCCGATGCCCGCACGCTGACCGGCCCGGGTCGCAAAAAGCTGCAGGCCCGGACGGCGCAGAAAGCGCTCTTGCGCACCGAGCGCGAAGAAGCCGCGCTGGCTCAATCCAAGGAGTACGCCCCGTCGGATATCCCGGCGGCGCAGCACATCCCCAAGCCGCCGTTTTTGGGTACGCGCGTCCTTTTCGGTCGCGATCTCGATCTGAACAAGGTGTTCCCCTACATCAATCGCCGCGTGCTGTTCCGTGGGCAGTGGCAGTACCGGCGCGGCCGTCGTTCAGAGTCCGAGTATCGTCACTTTGTCGCCGAGACTGTCGAGCCCAAGTTCCACGCTTGGTGCCAGCGCGTCATCGAGCGCAAGTGGCTGGAGCCGAAAGCCATCTATGGCTTCTTCCCCTGCTTCGCCGACGGCAATGATCTGGTCGTGCTGCACCCGCCCGAGAGCCCGACGCCCTACGCCGAGGCCGAACGCTTCAGCTTCCCGCGTCAGCCGCAGGGCCGAAGGCTGTGCATCAGTGACTACTTCCGCCCGCGTGCCGTCGCCGAAAAAGAGGGCTTCGATGTCGTCGGGGTCAGCGTCGTGACCGTCGGCGCCATCGCATCGCAGACGGAAGCTCGCCTGTTCGAAAAGAACCGCTACGACGACTACCTGCACTTCCACGGCCTGGCCGTCGAGACCGCCGAGGCGCTGGCCGAGTTCGTGCACAAGCGGGCTCGCCACGAGCTCGGCATCGCCGCCTTCGACGCGCCGCTCATCGAGCAGCTCTTCGGCCAGGGCTATCAGGGCAGTCGCTACAGCTTCGGCTACCCCGCCTGCCCGCGCCTGGAAGACCACGTGCCGCTGTTCCGCCTGCTCGGCGCCGAGCGCATCGGCCTGTCGCTGTCCGAGGAGTTTCAGATCGTCCCCGAGCAATCGACGGCCGCTCTCCTGTGCCACCACCCGGAAGCCAAGTACTTCAGCATCACCGCGCAGTAGCGTCGCGCCCCACCGTCATCGACGTGGGGGATTCTACCCCGCGACTACTTCAGCTCCAGCACATCTTCCATGTCGTAGAGCCCGGGCGGCTTGCCGCTGACCCAGCGGGAAGCGCGCAGCGCGCCCTGCGCGAAGACCTCGCGCGAGCTGGCGCGGTGTGACAGCTCAATGCGCTCGCCGTTGCCGAGCAGCATCACCGTGTGATCGCCAGCGACATCGCCGCCCCGCACCGAAAACACGCCGATCTCACTCGCCGGACGCGAGCCCAAGATGCCCTCACGACCGGTGCGAATCGCCGAAGGCGCCACCCCCAGCTGCCCGCGACTGGTGTCGATGGCATCGGCCAAAAGCAGCGCTGTCCCCGACGGTGCATCGCGCTTGTGGCGGTGATGGATCTCGATGATCTCGGCGTCGTAGTCGGGCAGCACGGCCGCCGCGCGTCGCAGAAGACCAATCAGCACGTTGATGCCCGGCGACATGTTCGCCGAGTGCACGACGGGGATGCGCTCGGACGCGGTGGCGATCGCGGACAGCGCCGCTTGATGCAAGCCAGTGGTGCCGATGACCAGCGCCACGCCCGCCGCCGCCGCTGCCGGAGCCAGGATCGCCGTCGCTGCCGGCGTTGAAAAGTCGATGATCACCTGACAGATGCGCATGGCGCTGGCGATGTCACAGCTTGCGCTGACCCCCACCGCGCCAAGGCCAACCAGCGGCCCGATGTCACGCCCCAGCTGTGGGTTGTTCGTGGGCACCAGGGCCGCGACCAAGGCCGCCGACAGATCCATGGGATCGGTGGGGTCCAGAAGCTCGCGCACGACCATCTGGCCCATCCGCCCCAGCGCGCCGTACACCCCGACGCGCACCGCAGCCCCCGAGACCGCCGACACCTCACCTTTGCCGAAGCTGCTTGCCGAAGGTGCACTGCTCATCGAACCAGCTCCATCTCTAGCAGCAAGGCTCGCAGCTTGGCTTGACCCGCCTCCGACATGGGGACCAGGGGCAGACGCAGAGCTTGAGCCATCGCACTTCCATACATCATAGCGAGAGCGGCCTTGGTCGGGATCGGGTTCGGTTCACTAAACAGCGCTTCGGCCAGCGGCACAAAGCGCCGATGCAGGGCCAGCGCCCGCGCCGCATCGCCCGCCAGGTGAGCCGCGTAGATATCCGCTGTCAGGCGGGGTGCGACGTTGCTGACCACCGACACCGTGCCCGACGCGCCGACGGCGTACAGCGGATAGTTGATGGCGTCTTCGCCCGACAGCACGGTCAGGCGGTCGCCGACCTTGCGCAGGATGGCGTCGGTGCGCCCCACGCTGCCGGTCGCTTCTTTCAGCGACACCACCTCGGGCAGCTCGCAGAGCCGCGCCACGGTGTCGGGTAGCAGGTCACAGCCGGTGCGGGCCGGCACGTTGTACAGCATGACCGGCGCCCCCAGCTTGGCGATGGCGCGGAAGTGCTGCAGGAGGCCCTCCTGCGGCGGCCGGTTGTAGTACGGCGTCACCGCCAGAAGACCCTGCACCCCGACGCGCAGCGCCGCCCGCCCGAGCTCAATCGACTGTGCCGTCGACGGCGAGCCTATCCCGGCCAGCACCGGCACCCGCCGGGCAGCGGCTTCGGTCACGATGCGAATCACCCGCTCTTGCTCAGCGGCGCTCATCGTCGCCGCTTCACCCGTCGTGCCGCAGGCCACCAAGCCCGACACCCCGCCTTCGATCTGCTGTTCGACAAGCTGCGCCAGCGCCCGCTCATCGATGCGCGGCGAGGCATCGCTGGCCAGCGCCGTGTTCTCGTCACCGTCCTGGGGACGCATCGGCGTCACAAGCGCGGTGAACACTCCCGTAAATCCCGGGCGGATGGGCTGCATAGTCGTCTTCCTTCCTCGTCTGGCCTAAGGGAGATCCTGGGCCAAGTTCTAGGGCTGGGTGAGGCCAGCACACTCTGTATCAAACATTGCGCAGGCGGCGACAGGAAATCGGGCCAGCGACGGGAACGAGGGGAGCATCCACCTCGCTCAAGGACACCCCCCAGCCCCCACCTCAGAGCCGCTAAAATCGTCCCATGAAGAAGTCTGTCCCCGCTTTCCCTCCCACCTCCACCCTCTCCTCCCTCAACTCTTCAGCCCTCCGCCGCCAGCGCGCACAGGCCGCCCCCCGCCGCCGCTTGGCGGACGCGCTGCGCCTGCGGATCGCGATCAGCCTGGGCCTGCCGCTTGGCTTCGCCGCCTGCGTCGATCTGGGCCCACACGCGCCGTTTGCCCCCATGCCAGCCGGCAGCCAGGTCGTCGCCAGCTGCCGCAGCCCCAGCCCGCTTCCGAGCGGCCGCCTGTTCACCGACATCACCGAAGCCGCTGGCCTCAAGGGCATCACCGGCGTCCGTGTCGCCTCGGCGGACC
>DAORCZ010000649.1:0-1835 GCA_035345735.1 Pseudomonadota bacterium
CCGGCACCGCGGCCGGGGGGCGCTGGGCCGGACCGATCGCGGGGATCTCGGCGCTCGCGGCTATCTCGGTCCAGGTTGCGTCGCCGATCTCCGTCGTCGCCAGCTCCCTCGGGGCGCGGGCTCGGTCGGGCCTCTTGCGGCGGGCGCTCGCGGCGCGGTGCTTCGGCAGCCGGCGCGCTGCTCTCAGCTTCGCTGGCGGGGGCGCTGCGCTGCGCCTGCTTCTGCACGTACTGCTCCACGATGAGCGAGATCAGGCGCTCGCCCTCTTCGCTGGCCAGGATGCGCTTGACCAGTGATCGCGCTTCGCTGCCCGGTCGCTTCTCGCCGAACTCGCTCTGCAGGCGATCGATGATCTGACCTTCGCGCAGCGTCTGAAGCTCGGCCTCCGACGGCAGAGTGCGCTCGGTGGGGCGAATCTTGTACGCCAGCTTGGTGTAGTAGAAGTTGCCCAGCTCGTGCGGGCTGATCAGCGAGATCGCGACGCCGCTCTTGCCAGCGCGACCGGTGCGGCCGGTGCGGTGGATATAGACCTCGGCCGACTCGGGGAAGCTGTAGTTGATGACGTGCGAGAGATCGCTGATATCGATGCCGCGGGCGGCGACGTCGGTGGCCACCAGGTACTTGAGCGCCTTTTTCTTCGAACGCGCCATCACGCGCTCGCGCTCGGCCTGCGTCAAATCGCTCGACAGCGGCTCGGCATCCTGGCCGTTTTTGCACAGGAACTCGGCGACGGCGCTGGTCTCTTCGCGGGTGTTGCAGAAGATGACCGCGCTCTCGGGGCGCTCGACCTGCAGCACGCGCAACAGGTCGCGCATGCGACCCACGCCGGGGATCATGTAGTAGGCGTGGACGATCTCGGTGGCGCTGACCGAGCCTTCGGAGAGCGCCAGCGTGAGCGGCGACTTGAGATAGCGGTTCGAGATGCGCACGATGTCGTCGGGCATCGTGGCCGAGAAGAGCAGCGTCTGCCGCGTCGGCGGGCAGCGCTTGATGATCTCGATCATGTCCTCTAGGAAGCCCATCGACAGCATCTCGTCGGCTTCATCCAGAACCAGCGAGCGGACGCTGTCGAGGTTGAGCGTGCCGCGGCGGATGTGGTCGAGCACGCGGCCCGGGGTACCGGCGACGATGTGGCTACCGGCGCGCAGCGCATCGACCTGCTTGCCCATCGGGGCGCCGCCGTAGACCGCGGTCAGGGTGACGTTGCGATAGGCGACCAAGCGGCCGACTTCATTTGCGACCTGCAGCGCAAGTTCACGCGTCGGGACCAGCACCAGGGCCTGGATGCGGCCGTCCTTGCAGGGGATGGCGGTATCGACCAGACCTTGCGCGAAGGGCAGGCCGAAGGCCGCGGTCTTGCCCGAGCCGGTGCGGGCCTGAACGATCAGGTCGCGACCGGACAGCATCGGTCGGAAGGCACGTCGCTGAACCTGCGTCGGCGACTGGTAGCCCATCTCGGTGACGGCTCGCAGCACCTCGGGCCGTAGCTCCATCGCGGCGAAGCTGTCGGGGACCGGGCCGTAATCGGCTTCACCCGGCAGTGCATCCGCGGCTTTCTCGCTGGCCTTGTCTTCGGCGGGTGTCACCCCAGCCGGCACCGCATGAACCGCGGCGCTCACCGGAGGTGACAGGAACGGCGCGACGGGAGCCGCGACGGGAGAAGGGCTCGGCTCGCCCCCCAGCGTGGGCAGGACGACGGGGCTCGGGGCGAGAGGGCTAGATACGACGGGCGAAGGAGCGGCGACAGAGTTCGACTCTGTCTGGCCAGGGGTCTGGGACACTTCGAGGCCCAGGCTGGCCGGTTGTTTCTCGATCATCGAAATCCTCTGGGAGTC
>DAORCZ010000649.1:1935-5169 GCA_035345735.1 Pseudomonadota bacterium
CTTCGAGGCCCAGGCTGGCCGGTTGTTTCTCGATCATCGAAATCCTCTGGGAGTCGCGGCGATCGACGCTCGCTGCGGAGCGCTGCGATGGGGGCCGGACCCGGTAAGTGAACGCCAAGTCGGCGAGGCGTTCGTTCGCTTGCTAGACCGCGATGGGCGCGTCGTTCCTCAAGCGATCTCCGCGGGGTCAGGGCGCGCGCGAGTAGGATGCGAGATCCTCTTCGCGGCGTCGCTGGCTTCACGGAGAGCCATGGCCAGCCACCCAGACCGGGACATTCGACTGTCGCGCACAGCGCTGCAAAACGCATCGAGCGCGAAAGCAGAGACGATGTCTTCGGCCTTGCGGGGGTGGTGCCGTGATTGGCTGGGGAGGTGGCGGACAAAGGCGGGCTAGCGGTGGAAGTCTTCTAGGAAACCGTAAATCGTCCCATGAGTATCGCGACTCGCTCGTCGTGTCAAGAACTGCAGCGGCGTGCGGATCGTCTAGCTGAGGAGAGCGCAGGGGGAGCTGCGAAGAGCGCAGGGGAGGGCGGTATTAGTGGGGGGAGCGAGCTTCGGAGTGGCGCGCGGCTTCCTCCCCACTCTGGCCGGAGAGGTCGGTGAGCTCGGGGCGATGGCGGAAGCGGTGGCGCAGGCGAGCGTGCAGCGCGGCGGTCTGCGGATCGGCCGCAGCGCTTTCGTCTTCCAGCACGATGTCGGCGATGAGGTCGCCCAGCACCGGCGCAAACTTGAACGCGTGCCCCGAGTCGCCGCTCGCCACCACGAGGCCTGGTCGACCGCTGAAGGGAGCGATCCATAGGTGCTGGTCGGCTGTGTCGCTGTATAGACAGACGCGGCTGCCGACGATGCGGGCGTCGGCCAGGCTGGGGAAGTAGGTGGCTAGAAATTCCTGCAGCGCGGCCGTTTCGTATTCGGTGACAAAGCGCTCCGGCGATTCGGGGTGCAGGGCGCGGCCGCTGCTGTGGCGGGCGATCTTGACGACGCCATCGCGATGCAGCGGGAAGCCGTAGTAGCCGGTGTTGGCGATGTCGGCGCCAAAGCAGGGAAAGCGATCGTCGGTAAACAGCGTCGGATCTTTAGGCGCAAGATGGAACACTGGCTGCCCAACCGCCTGTAGGCAAAGCGCGAGCTCGGGAACCAGAAAGCGCGTCCAGGCGCCTACCGCGAGCACAACGAAGTCGGCGGGATAGATGCCGTTGTCCATCGTCACGACGCCACAGACGCGCGAGCCAGATTCGAGCAAGCGCTTAAGTTGGCTGCCCGGGCCCATGCGCAGCGTCACGCCCTCAGCGGCGGCCCAGCGCAAGAGCGTGCTTACGACGCGACCTGACTCGGCGTGACCGCCCTCGGGATTGTAGTAGCCAGCCGGGAAGGCGTCGGCACTCCAGGCGGGAAAGCGGCGACGGATATCAGCGGCGGACAAGAGCTCCGGGCGATGGCCGCGCGTCCGCATCAGGTGGTAGCTTTCGTACTCGAAGCCGCCAGGGCTGAGCGCATCTCGCGACAGATAGAGCAGGCCGGTCTCGTGGAAGAGCGGTGGCTCACTGCTCTCGGCCGCGAGCTTTTGGTTGTAGTCGCGCCAGCCGTGCAGCGCCTGCTCCATCCAGGCCATGTAGTCGGCATCCTTGCCGTAGTCGAAGCGGATGGCTTTGCTGATGTCCGTCGATGCAGCCAGCGGATGGGGCACCGGCCCGGGGTCAAAGACCGTCACGCGGGCGCCCCGACGGTTTAGGGCCCGAGCCGCAGAGAGGCCAAAGACACCCGCGCCGACTACGAGCACGGTCGGGCTGGGAATTCCGACGCGCATAGGGCGGCAGGATCGCGCGGTCTGTCGCAGATAGCAAGGCTTGAAGTGTGGAAAGTGCCCGCGGTATGGGTTGCCCCGCCCAGCCGCCGGGGAGCGCTACGACGCACTGTGTTTCGCCCCCCTGCTCTCCGCCGGGTCCAGTCCAAAGGGAGCTTTCATGACGACGACGAACGCCTCACCGTTGCCGAACGCGAACCCGATGAGCCCCGTGGCCAGCATCGACAGCCAGCACGTCAGAGTCGCGTATTCCCCCAGCGAGATCGAACATCGTTACGGCAAGCAGGTGCATATCCTGCGTGATCCGTTGGCGCTGGCGATGCTGGGCAAGCTCTGTCAAAAGGGCGTGATCCAGCCTGAGGTCAATCGCCTGCTCGTCGAGCTTTATCGCGTGCTGGCGCATGCGGTGATCGCGGCGGAGTTCCCGCGCGCACAGGCCGTGGTGACGACGCGCATGATCGACGTCGTGCCGCAGGGACTGTGGCAGGGCGAGCTTACCTGCCAAAAGACGCCGGCGGTGGTGGTGGCGTTGGCGCGCGCGGGCCTTTTGCCGTCGCAGGTAATCTTCGACTTCCTGAATCAGGTGCTCGATCCGGCGGGCGTGCGCCAGGATCACCTCGCGCTTGGACGGACGATCGATACGCAGGGACACGTGACCGGCGCGGGACTTTACGCTTCGAAGATCGGTGGCCCGGTGGATCAGGCCATGCTCCTCATCCCCGACCCCATGGGGGCGACTGGCTCGACGGTCAGCCGAGTGCTCAACCACTACGCCAAAGAGGTGCAGGGCCAGCCGAAGAAGGTGCTCGCCGTGCATCTCATCGTGACTCCGGAGTACGTGCGACACGTCACCAAGCACCATCCCGAGGTCATCGTGTACGCCCTGCGGCTAGACCGCGGGCTGTCGGATCCCGCCGTGCTGGCGACGGTTCCGGGCACGCATCCTGAGCGTGAGCGGGGCCTGACCGATCACGACTACATCGTCCCGGGCGGCGGCGGCCTGGGTGAAGTGATCAACAACTCGTTCGTTTGAGATTGGCAAAGAGGGCCCATGGCAGAGACTGCATCTTCGAAGACCCCGGTTTTGACCACGCTGTTTTCCGCGGAACAAATCGCGGCGCGCATCGCAGAGCTCGGGGAACAGATCGCGCGAGACTATGACGGTAAGGACGTCACGCTGCTCGGTGTACTCAAGGGCAGCTTTGTGTTCTACGCCGACTTGGCGCGGCAGGTGTTCCTCGCGCAAAAGCGGCTTGGCCTGCGCGTCGGCACCGTCAATACCGAGTTCCTGGCGGTACAGAGCTACGGCGATGCGACGACCACCTCTGGGGTGGTGCAGATCACCGCCGATCTGACGCGGCCGGTCGAGGGACGTCACCTGCTGATCGTCGAAGACATCGTCGATACCGGGCTGACGATGCGCTACCTGC
>DAORCZ010000650.1:0-5165 GCA_035345735.1 Pseudomonadota bacterium
GACGAGCTATTGCACTACGGTGCCGAGGCCGTACGCGAGCGTGTGGTCGACACCGGCCAGACGGTCACCGCGGCCGGCGTGACCAGCGGGATCGATCTCGGCCTGCACCTGGTCGACCGCCTGATGGGGGCAGAAGTCGCCGCCCGAATCGCCGCACAGATGGAGTGGTCGCCGCGCCCCATAGGCCCTTCTGCCGAGCCACTCAAGTGACGGCCGCCTGCCCACTAATCAGAAACTGTCCACGGCCGCCACGGTGTTACGCAGCTTGCGGCATGAGTTGGACCTGGAAACCCAGGGCTTGGACGCGGCGGATGAGCCGGTTGGCGACGCGGGCCTTGTCGCGGTGATCGCGATAGTCGGCGCCCAGCTCCCGGTAGGGCTCGCCACGCTTGAGCATGTAGTACGCCGAGGTAATCATCGCCGCCGCCACCGCCACGATGGCCTTGTTGGCCGAGCCGCTGGAGCGCTTGATGGAGCCATACAAAGACTTGTAGTAGCTGTTCTTGGTGCGGACGGCGGCCCAGGCTGCTTGCACAAGCGTCGTCTTGAGCCACGGGGCCCCTTTGCGGATTCGCGTGCAGCGCTTCTTGCCGGCGCTCTCATCCATGCGCGGGCACAGTCCGGCCCAGCTGCGCAGGTGTCCGGCGGTCGGGAACCGCTCCATGTCCAGGCCAATCTCAGCCAGGATGACTTCCGCTGCGGTGCGACCGACCCCTGGCATCGTCTCCAGTAGGTCGGCCGCTTGGCGAAAAGGGGTCAGCTGGTCCTCCACCTGCTGGTCTATCGAGGCCACCGCCCTGTGAACTGAGTCGTACAGGCCCAGGTGCAGCTGGAGCACAAAGCGATGGTGTGCCGTGACGCGACCGCGCAGCGCTTCGACCAGCTCGGCCCGCTTGGTGCGCAGCGAACCGGCGGCCAGCTCGGCCAGCTTCTCCGGATCGGTCTGACCTTGGACCAGGGCCTCTAAGATGGCGCGGCCCGTCTTGCCCATCACGTTGGTGACGACCGAAGTCAACTTGAGGTTGCAGTCCTCCAACACCTTATGGATGCGTTGGGTGTGCTGCGCGGCCTCGCGGACCAGCTGCTTGCGGGTGCGGGTCAGCATGCGCAGCTGCTCCACCGGTGTGGGAGGCACGAAGCTGGGTCGAATCAGGCCGTGCGCCATCAGATCGGCCAGCCACATCGCGTCGTTGGTGTCGCTCTTGCGGCCGGGCACGTTGCGGATGTGAGCGGCGTTGCCCAGGACCATCTGGAAGCCCTCGGGCTCCAAGATATGCCATACGGGCCGCCAGTACACTCCGGTGGCCTCCATCGCCACGTGGGTGACGCCGTGCTCGGCGAGAAACTCGGCTAGCTCGAAGAGCCGCTCGGTCGTGGTGCCGAAGGTGCGCACCACGCGCTTGACCTCCTTGTCCTCGACGATGCGGACGCAGGCGACCACGGATTCCTTGTGGACATCCAGTCCTGCACAACGGGCATGCAGCAGATCCATTGGGGGCTCCTTTTGAAAATCGGGAGCCTGAGCGTTGCGCCCTCGGGGTGATGAACTCTAATCAGCGTGCTCCGAGAGCCTTGCGGCCCTCTGGCGACAATCCGGGGTACTCGCAGGGCGAAGGGTCCAACTAGCACACGGGCTTCATGCACCATAGAAAATCCGACCTCTGTGCTCAAGCTCCTGCACCAGCGGTAGCCTGTTTCGTTCATCGGGGTCAACCCCCGTCGGTGGGGAACTAGCACCAAACGCCCGGCTCCCGCGTCGCGGGATCGTTGAGCCCTGCCGATTTTGGACGAGCGATTTTTTTGTCCAAAGCCAGCAGCAGCTTGCGATTCTGTAGCCAGGGGATGCGCACGGGGTCGGCGTTGGCGCGGCGAATCAGCGCCTCCCACAGCGAGCGCAAGCGTTTGACGCGCAGCACGACCAGCAGGCGGTCGGTGCCCAGCAGGTACAGCTCCGCCGGGATGCAGAGCCAGTAGCGACGCAGAGTCCGCGGGTGGGCATGCAGGAAGCGGTTGCCCAGACGACGGCCCAGGCGCTCCAAGGCGTCGGTGGCCAGGCCGCAAAGCCAAGCGTACAACGGCAGGGCGTTTTGCAGGAAGCCGGGCTTGGTGGGATTGCGGCTGCGCTTGTTGTAGCCCGAGGGGGCGGTGTCGACGAAGGCGTCGTGAAGCAAGATTCGATACCGCTGCTCGTGGTGTTGGCGCTGCCGGTAGCGTTCCACCAGCTTGTAGGGGGGAGTGGTGTCGTCGCCGAAGACCCACAAGGCATGCCAGCGCTCCTTGCCTCGGCGAGCCGCCTCTCGAACGATAATGGTGCGCACCGGATAGCTGCGGCCGGGCCGCTGGCGGGTGTCGCGAAGCTGGGTGACCGTCTGAGCCACGTGGATCACTTTGGGCGGCGCTGCGCTGTAGGGACCCGGCTCCTCAAGCCGCTGCCAGGCCGAGGCGGGCAGCTTTTCCCACTGGCGTCGATAAGCGGGGCGACGCGGAGTACGCACGATGGTGATCTGGTCGGGAACCTCGACGAGCCGCAGCAGGGAGTCGGTATTTTGAGCCGCGCCGGCGTCGAGCAGCAGGTATACGGTGGCACCTCGCACGCGGGGTCGCAGACGGTCGCGGAGCTTGTGGGCCAGAAGGCACAGCTTGCCGTTGCCGCGGGTGACGATCAGGGACAGCAGCGAGCGCATCCCGAGGTGGAAGCTGAAGAACAGCTTCTCCACCGGCATGAACTTGTTGCGGATGGTGTGGTAGCCCTTCTTGATCCGAAACTTGCGAGTAAAACGCGGGACGCAGTGCTCATCGACGCTGATGGTGTGCTCGGGGTGCCGAGGCACCGTGGGCTCACTGTCGCGCAGCAGAGCCTGCACGGCGCGGGTGGGAACCTGACGCAGCCACGAGCCGAGCTGCTCCCGCGACAGGACCTTGCGACCGCCGGTCAGAATCGCCAGGCCGGGGTCTTGCAGCGTCGAAAAGTGAAAGATGCGCTGGATACCCAGCACGGCCTTGAAGAAAAGCGAAAGGCAGAGGCGGCTGGCGCGGTCGGCACCGAGGCAGCCCAGAAATCGTCGAGCCAAGCGGTCCAGCCGAACCGCCTGGCGCATCAGGACAAAGGCGCCGCCGAAGGCAGAGTGACCGCAAAAAGGGGGCGGGCAGATACCCGCTCCTTATTCAACTCACCGAGGCTGTAGCGCAGAAAGAAGCGCCGCAGTGCGTGGCGCTTGACCGACACCCCAAGCTGCTTGCGTACGAACTGGAGCACCTGGCTGAGCTGAGCCTGGGGATGGTCGACCAGGAAGCGCGCCACCGCGCCCACGTGCTCGGGGCGGAGCTTGGGCTGCTTGCCCGGCGGGGTGGAGCGGAGCGAGCGCAGAAGGTCGGCCGGCGGAGTCTTTTTCAGCGTCGAGAGCGCCCGAGGGCAAAGCTGCAAAGCGGCGGCGACCGCCTGGAGCTTGAGGCCCAGGCCGCAGTGGCATAGCAGGAATCCCACGACCCGACGCAGCTCGGGCACGGGCTGCAGCAGCGCCAGCAGGTTCAGCGCGGCGTACAGGAGCCAGCGCTGCCCTTCGTCCAGAGCATCCACAGCCAGGTCGCTGCGCGTCTTCAAGTCCCGCAGCGCCTGGTCGCGCTGCGTTTGCCGCCGTCGAGTCGAGTCCGCCCGCGTCATGGGGAGCGTTGTTTAGACTCGCGGATCTGGGCTCGCAAGCGAGCGCAAGCGTGTAGCCGCAGAATCGCCCACCTAAAATGACATCACTCAAATCACCCGGATCGGGGTGTCCGAGCGTTTGGTGCTAGGAGTCACGTCTCGGCCATAAGCCGAAAGCAACATAGCAAGCGCCGTGGGTCCGCAGACTATTTCTGGCGTTTGGACGTACAGTTTTAAATGGTGCTGAGTATGAGACATGGTGCGGAGTCCTTTCTGGAAGAATGTCTATACCCAACCATGTGGCGAAGCAAGCCACGACGCGGCGCTCACTTCCGCCATTGATGTCACTGCAACCAGAGCGACGTCGCAGTGCGGTCCGTCACGTCGGCAGCGCCTGAACTCTTGGCGCAAACTTCACTGCCAACGCGCCTGGACACGGACGAGCGGCGCGACTAGAGTTAGACTATGGTCTCCAATCCAGCCGTCAATCTGACGCTCGATTACATCGAAGCGCTAAAATCGGGCCTACGAATCACGCAGCCTCCGGGGGGGCCACCCCTGTTCGATCCAGCCGCTGCATGCGATATCGGTGTGCTGGGCGACCGGCTGCGCGCGTTGATGGCGCTTCAGGGCGCTGACGCAATTCGAGCGGTCGAGGAGCGTCAAGGAGCCATGCTGCAGATGGTTGCATACGGCTTGATGGATGATTTCGAAACCTGCGTCAAGATAGGCTTCCTTCTGGGAGACCGCGTGGTCCTGTGGGACCTCCTCGGAGGACGGATTCTGGAGCAAGTCCCTTCAGCAATTGATAGGAAACGAGTTGGCTGCATCGCGACAAATATCGTCGCACTGGAGCCGCTTGCGCGCAGCGGCCACGTCGTGATTCTTCCTCATCCGTTTGATTGGCACGAGGGCGCGCGCCAGGCGGTCGCGCAACTCGAGGCCGAAACAGGCTGTCCACCAAGCGCCAAGCTACTTGGCCTCACAGCATCGCTCGCCGTTGCCGCAAGGCTGCGGCTGAATCCCTATACTATCGCAGAGGATGACGATGAGTTCGACGCGCTCATTGGCGCTGTAAAGGACGACCGTGGAACACCGGAGCACTTGTACCGAAGCACGGTTTCTGCGTTGCTCACGCAGCATCTCGTTTCCCAGCCGCGGTTCAATGAATTCCTGAAACTCCCGTCAGCTGCGTTCCTTGAGGTATTAGAGGACCGTGAGGACTTCTACAGGCAATTGCGAGACCGTCTTGGCGAGTTCGACGGAGCGCAGGACTACCGCATTGATGTCCTCGCGCGCGAGATCGAGAAAAGGCTCGAAGATCGAAACGATACTGTTCGGGAGTTTGCTGAATACTGGGACATGTACGGCTCAGTTCTCTCCGGTGCTATCTCCCTCTTGATGCTCGCAGGCGGTGCGGGGGCTCTCCCAACCGCCCTCCCTGTCGCTATCACCACGGCGATGAAGGCAGCAAAATTAGTGACTGCGAAAAAAGGGGAGGGAAGCCTGATTGCGGCTGTTTTTC
>DAORCZ010000651.1:0-3051 GCA_035345735.1 Pseudomonadota bacterium
ATGACGATCACCCGCCGACGGTGTGCGACCTCCGACTTGTAGTGCAGCTGGCTGTAGCGCGGCAGGTGATGGAAGTTGCCGTGGATGGCATAGCAAGAGACGTTGCCCAGGCGCTCCAGCACCTCGGTGGCGTGGCGATAGCCGGTGGTCAGCAGGGCGTGGCTGATGTCCACCAGGTACATGCGGTGAGCCACTCCCGGCCGCGGACTGGCCAGCGCCTGCATCAGCCGCGTCTCTTGCCGCGCGTCGCCAGCGCCCAGGCAGATCAGGTCAATGCCGGCCCGGCCCAGCGACGGGCCCAGCTTCTCGGCAGCGAGCTCCAGCGGGACCGAGCGGCGATAGTCTCGTTCGTAGTTCTCGTCGGTCGAGAGCGCGTACCACTTGGCGGCGCTCATCGAGTCGATGTAGGCGTAGGTCTGCTCGATGTAGCCGCCCTCGCTGTTGAGCTGGGCGACGAGGTCCAGGAACATGCGCATCGGCTCGTAGGTCGGCGAAAAGTACGAGGTCGGGGCGGTATGCGGGTCGTGGAAGGAGTCGGTCTTCAGCGGCAGCTCGCTGGGCTGCAGGTTCAGCTCTTTGACCGCCAGCAGTCGCAGCAGGGTCGAGCGCGTGGGGGTTGCCGTCCCCGCCTCGACGCCCTTGATGGTGCCCGTCGACAGGCCGGCAAGCTCGGCCAGGCGCTCCTGGGTCAGGCTGGCTTCGGCTCGTCGCTGGCGCAGCAGCTTGGCCAGCTCGCGTCGGCTGGCGCTAGTGCCGCTGTCTCCCGCCAGAAGGCTGGGCTGCCCGCAGGCCTGAAAGAGGAAATCGAGCACCTCCTGCTGGCGTCGCAGCGCCTGCTTCCAGCCGGCCTGTTTGTCCGCCGGCTGCTGCGCAAGCAGCGCTTGTAGCGCCTGCAGTGTCGAGACCGCGAAGGACTGCGCCGACTCGATGAGGCTGTGACTTAGCGGGCTGGCGGGATCCGGAACACTACCCGGGCCTCCCGACGAGGGGCTGGGCACCTCCGGAGAGACCTGGCGACCGGTGGGCGGGCTCGCCGGAGCCGGGGCTGCCGCGCGCCTGCCTGGGCCGGTCAGGACTGGTGAGCGCTTGGTCGTCATTGATGGATTCATAGCGGCATAAGTTACCCGCGTTTTATCGATAACGCCAGCACAGATTGTCGGCTGGCCGCTTAACGGCTAATCCTGCTGTCGATTTTTGACCATGGACAAAAATGGTCATGACCCTTGTCTGTTGGTCTGTCTTGTGATTGACCCCTGATTCGCTGGTAAAGGATTTCCCATGTTTACCAATTCACCCTCCGCCCAGCGCGCCTCTTTACCCCTCCGAACGCCGCGAGTACACCGCAGCAGCGATGGCAGAAGGCGGATCTTCGGCCGACCGGCGATGAGGAGCAAAGCCGCGGCCTCGGCGCCCTGGGTCATCAGCCCACGGCAGGCGCTGATCCTGGCTGTCGCCTGCGAGCGTCTGGCGTTTGGCCTGCTGGCGTCCCTACTGGTCTTTCAGCTCAGCGAGCGCTGGGGCTTGACCGAGAGCCGCGCCGCGGCCTGGGTGGGATACTTTCTTGCCGCTTCGTACATGACCCCGCTTCTGGGGGGGGTGCTGTGTGATCGGGGCCTGGGGGCGCACACCGCCTGCCTCGCCGGCTGCCTCAGCCTGGCCCTGGGGTATGCGGCGCTCCTGAGCCATCACCCGATCGCGCTTTTGCTGGGGAGCGGGCTGGTGCTCAGCGGCTCGGGACTGTTTCGGCCGGGCGTGCAGCTCTTGCTCGACCGCTTGCTGCCGCCAGCGAGCAGCGGGAACCCTGCCGAAAATCCGCAGCGAGATGAGGTCTACGCGGCCATGCACGCCATCGTGAACATCGGTGGCATGGTGGCGCCGCTGCTGAGCGATGGTCTGCGTCGCAGCGCAGGCTGGGCTACGGTCTCCGGCATGGCGGTGGGCTGCATGCTGGTCTCGCTGATCCTTTTGACCCGCGGCATCCCGCAAAGGGCCCGGCAAAAGGCGGCCGCCAGCTCGCCGCCAGCCCTTCACCCCGAGGGCGAGCGGGGCGACACCGGGACTGCCACCACCGGCCCACTGCCGGCACCGCCGCGGGCCTCGCTGCGGACGCTGCTGGCACTGAGCTTCGGGCTGATTGGCTTCTGGATGGTCTACGCACAGAGCGCGAGCACGGTTCTGCTGTGGGCGAAAAGCGGCGTCGATCGGCGTCTGGCGTTGGGCGAGCTGCCAGTCAGCTTGTTTGCCGCGCTGCCCTGGGCCTTGGTGGTCGTCTTGACGCCGCCGCTGCTGTCCCTTTTGCGCGGGCTGCGCCTTCGCCATCGTGAGCCGAGCGCTCTCGCCCGACTGCGCTTCGGCTTTTGGCTGCTGTCTGCGGCGTGTCTGGTCCTGGCGGTCTCCGCATCCTCATCCTTCCCCCCCCGTCTGTCCGCGATGGGCACTCCTCCTGCTCACCTGGCTTGGCTGCTGGCGTCGCTCTTCCTCATCACGCTCGGCGAGCTCTGCGTCGCGCCGCTGGGGCCAGCGATCTTCCTCCTGCACTCGCCGAAGGCGTTGCGTGGCCTGGCGGTGGCGCTGTGGTTTGGGACGCTGGGAATCGGCATGCTCGGCGGTGGCGCGCTGAGCGAGCTTTGGGGGCAGCTCCCGCCCGCGGCATTCTTTGCGCTCTGCGCGGCCCTGTGTCTGCTGGCTCGAATGGGAGTCACAGAAAGGCTTCTTTCCCTCGGAAAATCTTGATACGCTGACGGTAGGCATTGCCATGGATGACTGGAAATCGCGGAAGCATACGGTGCGGGCGGGGCAGCCAGTGCGGGGGCAACCCTGCTTGCTTTTGGTCTATGCCGGCTCGCTCGACTCGACGGATGTCGGAGCCCGTTACGACCTTGTAGGCGACGAGCTGATCATCGGTCGCAGCAGCGATGCCGACATCCAGGTCGATCGCGACTCGGTCTCGCGCCGGCATGCTCGCCTGGCGCGCAGCGAGCAAGGTTGGACGGTGGCCGATCTGCAGTCCACCAACGGCACCTACGTCAACAACGAGTCGGTGCGTGAGCA
>DAORCZ010000651.1:3151-5165 GCA_035345735.1 Pseudomonadota bacterium
GGCCACCTGACCGGCGATCACGTCATCCACGAGCTGGCTCGCCGCACGCTGGCCCGCCTCGATCGCTTCGAGGTGCTGTGCCGCTACGAGGGCTCGCAGTTCCTGCTGCTGCTTCCCGAAGTCGATGTCGAGGGGGCCGCGTCCCACGGCGATGAGCTGAGGCGCGCAATTTCCGTCGAGGCCGTGCAGTCGGACGGCGATCTCGTGGTGGTGACCCTGTCGGGGGGCGTGGCCAGCTTGGCCAGTGAGTCCGACGCTCCGAGCTTCATCCGCAGCGTGCAGGAAGCGGTGGCGCGGGCCAAGAAGGCTGGTCGCAACCAGTTCGCCCGCTGATCATCGCGACCTGACTGGCGCAGCCGGCCGCTCCGCCGGACCGCCCTATGCCTGGCCTTCCCGCCGCCGCTGTCCCGGGCGAATCAGCACCCACAACCCCGCCAAAACGGTGATGCTCGATAGCCCCAGCAGGACCAGCGCCCCGGCCGGTTGTCCGTCTGTGCTCTCCCGCGGGTCCTTCGACATCGATAGCAGGGGCACTCGCTGCAGGCGGGCCGGCAGTAGCCAGCGCGGACGCGGGCTGGGCGTCGGCAGATCGGGGCTCAGCTGATGCAGCGGCGGTGCATCGCCGGGAGGCTCGTGCAGACCGACGCGTTCCATGACGTTGCCGCGCCGATCGACGGCGGTCATGACCGCCTGGTCACCATCGACTTGCACGCGCAGGTAGTGATGCTCGGCGCGGAACATCCACAGCGCGGTGTCGTCTTCGAAGTTGCACGACTTGCGTCGCGGATACAGCGGGGCGCCGCCACCCCCGGTGACGAAGTAGCGCACGCCCTTGCGCTCGAGGTGCTGATAGGCGTGCTCATGCCCGGCGAAGACGGCGCGCACCCCGTAGCGCTGCAGGATGGGCACGATGCGCTGCTGCAGGCGCTGACTGCCGCAGTAAGCCCCGACGGCATAGGGCGGCTGGTGGATAAAGACGAAGACGTGACGCACGGCGCTGTCTGCCTGCGTGCTCTTCAGCTGCTGCTCTAGCCAGGCTGCTTGCGGCTGGTCGTAGGGCGAGTTGCCGTCGAGCGCAATGAACAGCGAGTTGCTGAAGCGGAACGCGTAATACACCGGCCGCAGGCGGCGCGAGCGATCGGGCGGCAGCAGGAACAGACGCTGGAAGTGTCCCGCCCCTGGCTCGCCGCGCAGCTCATGATTGCCCAGTGCGGGATAAAGCGGTGCGTTGCGCAGAAGCGGAGCCGCCGTCGAAAAATACCGTCGCCACTGCAGCTCGTCGCTGGCTCGGCTGACCAGGTCGCCCGTCTGCAGAACGAAGTCGGGGTGCTCATTCACCATCGCCTGCACCACCGAGGCATGATCGGCATCGCGATCGCGCGTGTCGCCGTAGACCAGAAACAGGAACGAGCCGCTCGTCGGGGCAGTGGTCAGCTCGCCGGCCAGGCTGACTCCGTCGCTGGTCTGCGCTGCTGGGCCCGGGCCGCTGACGCGACGAATGGTGACCTCATAGCGATAGCGCGATCCCGGATGTAGACCGTTGATGCGCAGCCGATGGCGGACGGCCATGGCCGACTGGAGCTGCAGCGAAAACGACGAGGTGTCGTCCGGCGCGGCCTCCTCCCCGTCGGCAAGTGGCAGCGACAGCGGCGAGGCGGGCCCTGCCGCATCGGCTCGATCCACCGATGCAGTGGCGGCGTGCGGCTCGGCCGGGGTATCGATCGGGGGGCGTCCGGGCAGCAGGCGCAGGGTGGCCACCGTCGGAACATCTGTGGCAAAGGAGACGACGGCACCCTCCGTGGTCACGTCCTGCAGGTAGGGCGCGAAGGTAAAGCGCGGCAGCGGCAGGCGCGGCTTGACGGCAACTGGCGACGCGGGTGCGACGGCAGCCGGCGTCCCCGCCGGACGCAGCCAGGCCTGGGCTGGCGATGGCAGCGTCGCTGCCGCTATCGACAGAGCCAGAATGCCCTTCGATAGCGCCCCCCTAAAGCCGGCATTTCCCCCAGGCGCGCGA
>DAORCZ010000652.1:0-5163 GCA_035345735.1 Pseudomonadota bacterium
TTCGCCGCCTTTTACCCCCGGCGCGGGTGCAGCCGCCTGGGTCGCTCGCTGAGGGAAGTTCACCTGCTGCGGATCACAGACCATCTCGACGCGCACGGCCGTCCGCGAGTAGCCAGCCGCGAGCAGAGCGCCAGCCGCTCCATCCTCCTCGGCAAGGGCCTCTACATGCGCCAGGCCAAAGCGAGCCGCGGCGAAGCAGAGCAGCGACGTCAGAGCCTCGGTCTCCCCGGCGAGTGCACAGACCAGCTTGCGCTCGCGATCACCGATGACGATCGCAACGGGCCGCGGCGAATCGCTTGCGGCCGGCTGAAAACATGCCACCGCCATCAGTCGTCCGGCCAGGCGGGCAAGGACCGACCGTCGACTGGAAAATGTCCCCATCGCTGCGCCGAGGCTGGACAGGATCGCCTGCCCCTCCATCACAGACAAGGTCTCTAACCAAGGCTGACCCGCGGGCGGAGGCTCACCCGTGTGCCGTTCAACCGGAAGCGGGCGCGACGCTGGGGCCCCCGAGAGCGTGTAGCGTCCCACCAGCTGACGACGAACGAACCCTGCCGCCTGCAGCGCCCCGACCTGCGCACTATCCATGTCAGCTGCCAGCACGGAGAGCTCAGCCACCCCTGCCGACTTTGCTGCCCCCAGCACCGCCTCGACCAGTGCTCGCAACGCGCCGCGCTGCTGAGCTAGGGGATCGGCGGCAAGCGCCTCGATGTGGGCCACGCGCTCGTCTGCCAAGTGCTCCACCAGGCAAGCCGCCGCGACGCTGCCCCCGATGACACAAGCGCGTGAGAGCTTGAGGTCAAGCAGCCCCCAGCTCGCTCGCTCACGTAGTTGGGCGGCCGTCCGCAGAGCCGGCAGAAACTCCCCCCGCGCCGCCCGGTTGATCGGCGCCAGCGCCTCGCGAAGCTCGACATCAACGAGAGAACGAAGCTCCATCGGTCATTTCACCCTGATCGCCCCGATACGTACTCTCTGGTCAGCTTCATGTGGACCGCTTGTCACCGTCATGCGCGGCCCATCACCGCCCGGCCAGAACCCTGTGAAGATCTGATAATAACCCGGGGCTTGGCTCATGCGGCCGATTGGCATGCGGTACTCGTCCGTGATGTAGGTGCCGGGTGACCAGTAGGTCGTCTGGAACTTGCCTCCCACCGGCGTGTGATCGCCGTTAAAGCGAGCCCCCGGCCCATCGAAGTGCAGGAACACCCGGTAGTTCATCGATACCGAGGCCAGCACGCGATAGTACAGCCGAATAACCAGCTCCTCGCCGCGATTAATCTCCGGGGGGGCGTCGTAGCCAACGAGCTCAATGCGCTCGTCAAAGGTCACATGGACGGGCACGCGGGGCTGTGGCGGGATCGAGCTCACCAGGCGACGCAGAGGATTCAGATCCTCCTCCCCCGGGAGGAGGCGATTGCTCAGCAGCGAGTACTGGGCGTTGCTGTCGTCGACGACGTAGTACTGCAGGCCGCGCAGGTGTGCCTCCCGATCGATGCCGCCGAGCTCTCCCGCACCGACGATGGCGAAGGTTCGCTCGCCGGACTGACCCGCGAGGAAGCTCATTAGGTCCGGCAGGCTGTAGAGCTGCGTCGCTTCCTGGCCATAGATCTTCCCGGAGGCCTGCTGCACGGAAAAGAGCGCCAACTTGCCCCCACCGAGCTGACGGTAGCGCGTATACAGCCCGCGATAGGACACATGCCGCGAGAGATTCGGGCACAACCCGTGAATGGAAAGTGCCGTGGTCAGAACTGCCAAGCCCGCGATCGCTAGCCAGCCACGCGCTCGCCAGCGACCCCGCGCAAAGAGCGTCAGCGCAAAGAGACCGCCAAAGACCACGGCGGCCCCCAGCATCACCTGCCCTACCCAGGCCATCGGCGACGGCCAACGAAGCGGCTCACCGAAAGCCCCACTCAGAAAAAGCTCGGGAGAAAAAAAGAAGTCACGCCCGACGATCAGGGCACATAGACCGACGCAGACTCCGGCCAGCACACCCCCAGCCCGGTCGTCGCGCAGCAACCGTTCGATGTACCCGGTCACAAGCAAGATCGCCGCCGGCAGCCCTAAAAACGGCAGCTCCACGACCAGCGAGTTGTGCAGCGTGATCAGCAGATAGCTGAGCGCAAACCAGCACAGGGCCAAGACCGACAGGAAGCTCAGGGCCCCCCGCTCGCCGACGTCCGGGGTAGCCGCCGTCGCAGTCGCCCCCACAAAGGCATGTTCTGAGGAACGCGAGCCTGTAAACAGGCCGGCAATGGCCGCTGGCAGCAGAGCGCTCCACGGGAAAAATGCAAACCCCAGGCCTCGCAGCAGCGTGTCGACCTGGACCTCGCGCGTGCCGGGATAGTGCAGGCTGCCAGCGAGCCAAGGTGAGAATCCGACCATCTTTTCTGCCGGTCCCGCCGGCAAGACGCCCACTGCGATCGCCAGAGCGGCCAGGATCATCGGCAGGGAACGACGCCCCACTGCTACCAGGGCGGCAGCGGCCGTCACCAGTGCTGCGGCCGCGATCTGCAGGCGCAGGGTGGTTGGATTCGAGGCTGGCGTACCGGGGAGCGTCGCGCTGTGCTCGACGATCAGCCGGACCAGCGGCAAGAGCGAGAGCCCAAAGGCCAGGCCCAAGAGCGATGGAACAAGCAGCCGCTGCCACCCCTCGGGTTCAGCCTCGGTCCCACCGGCGCCGTCGCGGAGCAACCAGGCCATCGCCACGGCACCCGTCGGCACTCCCACGCCCACCACTGTCCCACATGCGAACCCTCCCACGACTAGCCCCGCTGCCGTGAGCAGCAAGCCGACAGGCACGTTCCACCGACGCGAGGCAGGACCTGAGGAGACCAGCATCGCCAGCCCCCACACCGCCCAGATCTGCGCCAAAAGAGGCAGGAGAGCCTGACTTGCCAGGCGGGCGCTCATGAAGAACAGCGGCGTCGTAGCGAGTAACAGCGGTGCCAGAAATGCCCCCCACCTGCGACGCTGCCAGGCCGCAAAGCCGGCCAGCGATAGCACCGAAAGTCCAGCCAGGACCCACATCGGCAGACGGGCGCCAAGCTCGTTGAAACCAAAGAGCTTGCTGCCCAGCGCAAGGGGCCACAAGAGGATGCGTGAGCGATTCCCCGCCATCGGCTGCCACAGCGGCTGACCCGCGATCGGATTGCTGGGGTCGCTGACCTGCTCTAGATAGCGCACCTCGTACGGATCCCACAGCCCGTCGCTGGACAGCCGCAACCCAAGCAGCAGCAAGAGCAGCGCGCTGAAGCCAACCGCGTACAGGACAGGCCGACGAAACCCCACCGAATCAGGCAACATCCCAGCAGCCCCCGGAGATCCCAACTTGGCTGCAAGACCTTGCTCCGCCGCCTCCCCTCCCCTTTCATCGGCCACCGCCGCACGCTCGCCAGGCGCGGAGCCCGCTACGGCAGAAGCCTCGGCCTGACCGCTTGGCGCATGGGAAGAGGGAGACTGCGAAGACTCAGAGCCTGGCTCAGGCGAAGAACTGGACGTGGGCGTCGACATATGGGCCGCGGAAACATCGTCTAAAGCCCCTGCCCTTGCAACCCCAATCCCCTAGCCCGACAAAAAACTATTGACTCCCCAAACCGCCCGCGCTACTTCTTCCGGGCCTTACTGCACCACCCCCTGGGGCTGTAGCTCATTTGGTAGAGCGCTTGAATGGCATTCAAGAGGTAAGGGGTTCGATTCCCCTCAGCTCCACAGAAACCCCGTCGCTGACGCGATGGGGTTTTTCGTTTTTAGGGGGTGTGAGCTTGGATTGAGGGAGCAGAGTCGCAAAGATCGTCGACCAGCGCGCTCTCCGACGCCGGACTGGAGAGGTAGTGGCGGGCGACGTTCGCAGAGTGAAGGCGAAGTGAAGCTAGCGCTATTGGACCGTGGGAACGGTTAGTCGGCAACCTCTATCGATGACAGAAGCTGCCGCACCTGGTCTAGGCGCGTGGCGTCGAACTGGCTGTGTAGGAGCGCTACCGCAGCTTCGTGAAGCCTCCTCTGGGTAGCGGGATCGGACTCGTCCCGTTCAGCGGTCGTTATGGCGTCATAGGCCGACGTGCGATCAGGTCCCTCGGCAACTGCTTCGAGCGAGGCGATGAGCCGATCTCGATCACTCTTGCGCATGGCCCCTCCTACTTAAGGTGGAGCTCCCATGGTAGCCGCCCCCGTTCGTGCTCTCCAGAAGACGCGAAACCTGGGCTTCGTAGGAACGAGAAGCGCGGCCAAGACATCCAATGACCCAGCAAAGCCCCGAATCGGCCCCATCTCTCTCCAAGGCGGGCCGGGTGCCAACTGGCTCCCTCCGAGCGCTCCGCAGACAATTGATCCCGTCGGTGACCGCGGCGCGATTCGAACGCGCGACCTACTGTTTAGGAAACAGTTGCTCTATCCAACTGAGCTACGCAGTCGGGTGCACGGCAAGGCACCAGATGTTCTGTCCGTCGCTGGTCTGAGAAATGCCTGAGCCAAAGCCAGACATCGTTCTTGCGGCACCGGTGAGCTACGGCAAGCCAGCGAAACGCCGTGGGCTGCCTATACCACGCTCTGCTGGGGCGCCCGTCAACTTTCCTACTTGCGCCATGAAAAGCAGTTCTTAAACTACGCCCCGCTAGCACTCACCCCAGGTGAGTGCCAATAAGCTTTAACCAAAGCTGTTTCGATGAGATGAAAGGAGAGTTTTTCGATGAAAGGCACCAAGCTGCGACCGCTTCATGACCGTCTCGTGGTCAAGCGCCTGCCCGAAGAAGAAGTCACCAAGGGCGGCATCATCATCCCGGAAGCGGCCAAGGAAAAGCCGATCCAGGGCGAGGTCATCGCGGTCGGCACCGGCAAGCTGCTGGATAACGGCCAGGCTCGCTCCCTCGACGTCAAGGTTGGCGATCGCGTGATGTTCGGCAAGTACGCTGGCTCGGAGATCAAGATCGACGGTACCGAACAGCTGATCCTGCGCGAGGACGAGATCCTCGCTGTCATCGAAAGCTAAGCGGCCCCCGGCCGCCCTGCTCTACTTACCGCTACACCGCTCACTCTCTGGAGGAAGCAAGCTATGGGTGCGAAGGAAATCATGTTTGACGAGGCCGCTCGTGCGCGCCTCCTGGTTGGTGTCAACACGCTCGCTGACGCGGTCAAAGTCACGCTGGGACCGCGTGGTCGCAACGTCGT
>DAORCZ010000653.1:0-5153 GCA_035345735.1 Pseudomonadota bacterium
GCGCGGGCGGCCTTGACCAGCGCATAGTGCGCAAAGATCGATGTATCGGCGAAGGGCGCTTCCTGGTGATAGAGCAGCTCGGGCAGATCGGTGACTAGCTCGACGGCGGTGGGGCTGACCACCACGACCTCGGGCAGCTGCAAATGGCTGGCTACGCGGGCGGCCCAGGGGCTCTCGTCACCATCGGCTGCGGCCCCCGGAAACTGGCAGCTAAAGACCGGGTAGGGCAGGGGCGGGCTCGCTGCGGTCGGTAGCGCGCTGCGGCGATCCTCGACGATAAGTGCAGTCAAGAGCGACGAGTCGAGTCCTCCCGACAGGCTTCCGGCGATCGGCACATCGCTCCGCAGCCGCAGCCGCACCGCATCCTGCAGCAGCCACGTGGTCTCGTCGAGGATCTGGCGTCCCTGCGCTCCGTCGAGATCGCGGGTTCGAGTCGGCGGCGACAGCTGGTAGTAACGCTGCTGCTGCAGCCGACCGTCGGCGCGTAGGGTCAGGTGGCAGCCTGGCTCGACGCTGCTGATGTCAGAAAACAGCGTCCGACCGGGATGGTGATCGATGTCGTAGCTCGCCAGAAACTCACAGAGCTGCGTCTGATCGAGCGTCGGTGTGGCCAGCCCCGCGGCGAGGAGCGCCTTGGCTTCCGAGGCAAAGGCCAGCCGGACCCCGTGTGGGCTCTGGCGCGGCTCGACGTAGCACAGCGGCTTTTCGCCAAAGCGATCGCGGCAGAGGTGCAGGGTGCGCTCGGTCGCGTCCCAGACGGCAAAGGCGAACATGCCGTTGAGCCGCGACAGGCAGGCGGGCCCGAAACGACTCCATGCAGCGAGCAGCACCGCGGTGTCAGAGCGACGGAGCAGAGGGTCCAGGCTGAGCTCGGAGGCAAGCTCAACGAAGTTGTAGATGGCGCCGTTTAGCACCAGGGTGTAGCGACCATCGCGACTGCACATCGGCTGCGCCGCCAGCGGACCGGGAGCGATGATCGACAGCCGGCGATGGCCGAGGTGGGCGTGGGGGCCGCTGCTGCTGTCCCCGTCGCTCCACACCCCCTGACCATCGGGCCCGCGATGGGCCTGCGCCGAGAGCAGGGCCCGGAGCTGGGCGTGGACCCGCGCCTGTCTTTCGAGGCCTAGCGCGTCGGTGACGATGCCGGCGATGCCACACACAGGGCAGAGCGTACTCGAAAGCGCAGCCCAAGGGGGAGGCCGCGGCCAGCCAGCGGTGTGCAAAGGCGGGCAACCCCGCCCCCGGAGATCGGGGACCGCGTGATACGCTAACCCCGTGCAATCTCTGTACTTTACGTTCCTGGATGGGGCCTTCAGCTACGACTGTCCGTCTTGCGGGCAGGCCTGCTGTCGCGGCAAGGGCGTGGCCATCGATGCCGGGCGCGAGCTGGTGCCGCTTCTGCGTCGAGCCCCGCAGGTCGCATCACTGCTGTCGCCGCTGACCGGCGGCTATGTCCGCCTGCCCGATCTGACCGACGGCTGCTGGTTTCTGCAGCGCGATGGCCTGTGTGCCTACGAGGGAGCGCACGGGCGCGAGGCCAAGTTCGCCACCTGCCGCCTGTTTCCCTTCAATCGCGTTTTTCGCGCCGGGGCGGTGCGCGTCGTCGACTTCAACAGCGTGGTCTGCCCGCTGCGCGATGCGCTCGGGACAGGCCAAGGCGTCAGCCATCGCGAGCTCAGCGACGAACTGGCGGCGGTGGGTGATGGCCCGCTGACCGCTAGCCCCGCCCCGCTTCCCGACGGTGCGCGTGAGCTTCGCTGGCACGCGCTAGAGCAGGGCTTGGTCGAGGCCTCGCAGGCGGTGCTCAGTGCCCCCAGCTATCTGCCCTACGCCGTTGAACAGCTGAGCCGAGCCCAGCATCACCTGGGGCTGCGAGCCAGCGAGGGAGAGGCGGCCAGCGAACAAAAGCTGACCGCGCTGCTGTCGAGCTGGGGCGAGATCTATGGTTGGCCGGCTGCGTCCGAGGCGGTGCGGGTGCAGACGACACGGCGTATGGCGCTCCTGACCCCTTCGCTGCGCTTCAACACGCTATTCCGTCGTGGCGGGCCCGCCTATCGCGAGGCGGTGCTGCGACTACCGCGGCAGCTGCTGGCGGGATGGTTTCTGGCAGCGCACGCGGCCTCGGCTTTTGTGCGACCCGAGGGCCAGAGCGGCGGTGTGGTGGGCGACTCCGCCTTGTCGTTGCGCGGCGTGACTGAGCTTTATCAGGCGCAGGCCGGGCTGCGCGATCTCCTGGCTCAGCTAGACCAGCCGGCTCGCCTCACGGCGCGCCTCGTCACCTCGGATCTCCCGGCAGAGCTGTCGCAGGCGGCGAGCAAGCTGGATCGCGCGCTACAGCGTCCGGCGGCGGGCGGGACGGCCACCGCGCTGGCGACGACCCTCACTGGCTTGGCCCGGGATCTGCCGCCGGATCAGCGCGCGCTTCTGCCCGCTGTGCTTTTGCGCGCCGGTGAGGCGCTGCGCTTCGGCTAGCTCGTCGTCGGTTCGCGTCCGTCGGGCAGGTGCGCACGACCTACCAGGGCGGCGGCGCTAAGGCATGATCTACCGGCACGGCTGCGCCGAGTCGCGCGGCCAAGGGGGGCTCCCATGACATCGGGTGTGTCGCGCTTTCCACTGGTTGAATTCGACGCCGATCTGCCGATCCAGCTCCAGCACAGTGAGGAGTTTGCCGTTGAGCGCATGGCCTTCTGGGCCGCATTTGGCGACACCCCGCGCTTTGCCAAAGCCATGGGCGAGCCGGTTTGGCAGCCGCTGCCGACCGATTCGAGCGAACCCTTGGTTTACCTCCGCGGGCGCATCACCACCGAGAGTGGGCACGAGGTCAGCGTCGAGAGCGAGCCGCATCAGTGGGTGCGTGGGCGCTACTTTGCTGGCCCGCGGCGCTTCAGTGGAATGCCGATAGGCGGTGGCTTCCTCGCATTCGAGTTTTCGAGCCCACAGCCAGGTCGCACCCGCGTGGTGATCACGCTGCGCATGCACGCGGCGCGTCCCGAGCTGCAGGGGCCGGCCGAGGAGTACTGCCGAGCGCTGATCAGGCAGGCAGCCAGCACCCTGCGAGGTCTGTCCGAGTCCATCGCCCGTGGCCTTCCCGACCCCTACCTGACCAGTCCGCCGCCCGAGGCTGAGATGGTGCGCAGCCGCGGCATGCGGATTGTTGAGGCGCTGGCTAGGCCGCGAGCCGAGCACGCGATCCTGGCCCGTCTCGTCGATCACATCGCGACTGGTGACCCCGCGCAGCTGTGTCGATTGCGACCGCCGGCCCTCGCCGCTGCCTGGGGATTGCCGGCCGAGAGTGTGCTGCGGGCCTCGCTGCGTGCCGCCCGCGCCGGTCTATTGGAGATGAGCTGGGATGTGCTCTGCCCGATGTGTCGCGGCCCGGCTTCTCATCAGTCGCAGCTAGAGGGGATCGGCGCTCACTCGCACTGCGGGGCCTGCCGGGTCGGCTACGATGTCGAGTTCGATCGGCTGGTCGAAGCGACGTTCCGACCTGCGGCGTCCTTGCGCAGCTGTGATGACACGCGCTACTGCCAGGCCGGCCCCAGCAATGCCGAGCACGTCGAGGCGCAGCTGGTCCTACGTCCTGGGTTTGCGCAGACGTTGGATCTCGACCTGCTGCCCGGCGCGTATCAGATCTGGGTGCAGCGTGGATGTCGCGGTGTGCAGCTTGTGGCCAGCGATGGCGGACCCGCGCAGGTCGAGGTTCGCTTGGGGGGCGCTGGCGACGCGTTGAGAGGACCCATTGCAGTGCGCAGCGGGGGCGTGCAGCTCACCCTGCAGCTAGAAGGCGAGGGGCGGCGCCTCGTAGTGATCGAGCGAGCCGGCGGTGTCCCGCATCTGCTCAGCGCGGCCCACGTCACCGCCTTGCAGGAATTTCGCGATCTGTATCCGCGCACGGCTGTCGCGGCGGGCCAGCGGATCCGCGTCGGTCGCATGGCGTTTCTGTTTAGCGACTTGAAGGGCTCGACCGCCATGTTTGAGCAGCTCGGCGATGGGCCGGCCTATGCCCAGGTGCACGACCACTTCGAGTTCATGACGCAGGTGGTCCGCGAGCACCACGGCGCAGTGGTCAAGACGATCGGTGATGCGATCATGGCGGTGTTCACCCAAGATGCCGATGCGCTCGCGGCGGCCCTCGCCATCCAGCGCGGCCTGCCGGCCTTCAACGCGCAGCGACCGGGGGCACCGCCCTTGGTCGTCAAGATCGGGGTTCACGCCGGCCCCTGCGTCGTTACCAGCGCCAACGAGCTCCTCGATTATTTCGGCACAACGGTCAACCTGGCGGCGCGCGTGCAGGCTCAGAGTACCGGCGGGGATGTCGTCGTGTTGAGCCAGCTCCTCAAGGACCCCGAGGTGTCAGCGACGGTCACGGGCACCCGCTGCGACCAGTACGTCGCCACGCTGGCTGGCCTGCAGAGCCAGTATTCCCTCAGCCGGCTCACGCCGGAACTCTAGAGCCTGGCCCGTCCGCAGCGCTTGATCGCCCCTTTACGATGTGAGTAGATGGCCCTCTGATGAGTCCTTGGCGAAAGGCAGCCGCTGTCGCTGCGGGGAGAGCCGGCGTCGGCTCGATCGCAGCGCCGATTCGACCGCGGGGGACGAACTTTGTGGGGCATCTCGTGAGGCATAAGGGACAGGTTTTGCGATGGCCAATGTAGTAATCGTCGGCGCTCAGTGGGGGGACGAGGGCAAGGGCAAGGTCGTCGACCTCTATTCCGAATTCGCCGACGTCGTCGTTCGCTTCGGCGGGGGGGCCAACGCCGGGCATACCTTGGTGGTCGGCGGCAACAAGATCGTCACCCACTTAATTCCGTCGGGAGTGCTGCGCGGGCGCGGCAAGCGCTGCGTGCTGGGCGACGGCATGGTCATCGATCCGCAGACCCTGCTGGAAGAGCTGGCCGAGCTGCGGGGGCGCGGGCTGCTTGCCGACGATCGCGATCTGGTCATCGGCGAGCGCGCGCACGTCATTCTGCCGTTTCACAAGGAGATCGATCGGCTGCGTGAAGAGGGCAAGGGGGCGCTCGGGACCACCAAGCGGGGCATCGGGCCGGCCTATGAAGCCAAGATGGCGCGTCGCGGCGTGCGCATCCGCGACCTCTTGTCCGAGAGCCGGCTGCGCGAGCGGATCAGCCATCAGCTCGAAGACTGCCTGCCCC
>DAORCZ010000654.1:0-5152 GCA_035345735.1 Pseudomonadota bacterium
TATCCATATCTTTAACGATAACATTATTCGATGCCCCAGGCGTGATAATCACATCTGGTCCAACAAATCCTCCCGTGCGGTTATTCATCAAAACGTCGATATGGCTGGCTGCCTTGCTGGCCAGCACCAGATCGTCGTAGCCATCGCGGTCAAAATCGCCGACCGCCAAGTGGCCGGACTCCCCGATAGCGACCGGCCCCCCCGCGCTCGACAGGGTGTAGGCGCCGTCGACATCGCTCTTGTAGACATTGACCGACGTGCTGGTGGCATTGGAGACAAGGACAGCCATGTCCTGTTTGCCATCCTTGTCGAAGTCGCCGAATGCATAGTCGACATAACTTGATACCACCGGCTGGCCGGGAGGCACAAGAAAAACCATATTATTATTCAACGTCGATTGATACATAACAATACGATCAGCCAAATTTCCGACCAACAAGCTTGGCGCAGTCCCTGGCAGCACAGTGGTCAGTGTCATCTTATTGATATCAATCACATTAGGTGCCCCAGTCGTCACGAACTGCTCATTCTTGACCATTCCTGACGACTCTATTAATACATATGAAAAACTCTTGGTCGGACTAGCATATCCAATAATGATATCATCATAATCAACAGAGCGCGGGCGGGTCGTGATGAGCGCGGCCGGGCCAGCGCCGACGGGTCCAGTGAACATTTGGCCAGCCGGAAACTGGACATTGGCAGCGCGATAGCGGAAGTGGGTGCTATCCCGCACGGTTCGGCCGTCACTGGTCTTGAGGGTGAGGGTGGTCAGGCCGCACAGACCCGGCCCGGCGGGGATGGTGATCGAGACTTGGTTGCTTGAGCGAATGGTGAGGTTGGTGCCCGGCACGCCGGCAAACAGGATCTGCGTCAGCTTGTCGAAGTAGCGCCCGCTGATGGTGACCTCGAAGCCCCCTTGGCGTCCGGCGGCGGACGGCGAGATCGCGGTGATGGTGGGATCGTCGGGGCGCGCTTCCGGTGTCTCGCAGGCATGCTTCGGCAGGTTGCAGACCGAGGGCTCGGGGCACTGCGCGTCCTGCGTGCAATACGCCGGGTTGCTGCCGGTAAACAGGCTGCATGAAGCCCAGACGCAAGCCAGAGCCAAAGCCAGAGTGCCTTTGCGCATGACGTTCCCCCCGATTCAGGATATCCAAGCCAACCGTCGTGCGCTGTCGTCCGCACGACAAGACGGCCAGCAGTGCAGAAGCAACGCGGACTTGGCCAGCGCTAGCGACGCGACACTGTGCGCCAGGGCCCGGGCAACGCCAGCAACACGACACCGGCCCCGACCAGCCCCAGCCCGCCGCCCAGCGCGACTCCGCCGGGCAGCGCCGTCCTATAAAGCAGCTCACAGTTGCCGCCGGCGATCTCCGGCTCGCTTGTGCACTGACCGTCCTTCGCGAGGCCCACGCCACCGGCTACCGCCAGGCCCACGCCAATTCCTAGCAACGTCCCCCCCACGGCCAAACGCCAGACGGGCCGCGGACCACGCTCGCGCCCCAGCGGGGCCGGCGGAGTCACCAGACTGTTGCCGATGACCTCAGGCTGTAGCTCGGCGCGCACTTCGCTGGTCTGGTCTTCGCGAAGGGTTACGGTCTCGCGGTGGGGGCGGAAGCCTGGCAGAACGACGCTGAGCTCATAGCTGCCAGCCCATAGGCTGCCCGTAAACGGCAGGGGAAGCGGCTGACCCGAACCGATGCGCAGCGTGGCCTGGGTCGGCGTGGCGACGGCTTGCAAGGTGCCGCGTGGGCGATTGAGGCCGCTGCTCAGCACCTTGCCGACACCGTCCTTGAGCGCGGCAAGGGCGCTCTCGATCTTGCCGCTCGGCAGGGTGAGTTCGCTCTCGGCGGCCGGCTCGCTGACCTCGACATGGCGCAGACGCAGGCTGACCTGCCACGCCGGATTGTTCGCATCCCCCGTCGGCACGATGCGCTGCTGCAGCACCCAGCTCAGCTTATTTTTCCGCGCCAGTTCCAGGGGACAGCTGGGGTCACGCAGGCAGGCCACTCGCTCGGCCGGCTGACTCAGCAGCGTCTCGATGCCGAGCAGAGTGTGCTGCTCGACGCGCGCCGCCTGTTCCATGGCATCAGTCAGACGACGACTCAAGTCCGCAGCCAGCGACGGCTGCTGGCTGATGTGAAGGACGGCCGGAAGCACGCTGAGCAGCACGGCGCCCGAGCCACGACTGACTCGCAGCTCGCTAACGCGGGTCGCCTGGATCGTCACCGGCACATCGAAGCGCTTGCCCGCGAACTCAAGCACTACGCTGTGCGCCCCCGGCGAAAGCAGGACGGGCAGCGGCAACGGCAGCGTCCCAACCACCCGCTCATCGACCAGCACCAGCGCCCCCGGGTCGGACTGGATGGCGAGGCTGCCGCTCTGGGGCGGAGGATTTTCGATGGCCTTCTCGGCGATTTGGACCGCTGCATCGTCGGGCTCGCGGCTGGGATCGGCGAGATAGCGACGAAACAGATCGTACGCAAGGAGAGCCTGCCCCTCGGCGCTAGCGACCCGCCCCAAGTGATAGAGCACCTCGGGGCGCGGCGACTGCCGGAACGCCTCGGTCAGCAGGCGGGTGGCGGTCGGCAGATCTTTTTCGGTCAGCGCTGCCAGGCCCCGCTCGAAGCTACCCTTGGCCGGCGGCTGCCCGCCCTTGGACGCAGCGCGATTGCCCCCTTTGCGTGGCTGTGCGACGGCGCTCGCTGGGCTGCTCCCCCGCCCGCCGGGATGCCACCCGGGGTTGCCCATTACCAGGCTCAGACAAGCGACGATCTGTAGGAAGCGACGCGAGAAGGTAGGCATGCGCCAGCCAGGGCCCAGCTTATCACAGGGCAAGGTCCGGAATGTCGGGCGGATGCGCGCCAAACCCGGCTCGCAGCCACCAGCAAGTGCCCGAAGCGACGTCGAATTGTCGTACGATGAGCGAGGCTGCGAATCGGCTGCCCGACCGAGCTCCCCACTGCCCATCCCCATGGCCACCACCCCCACAGAGCCTGGCGACATCGTCGGCGCCATCCTGAACAAGAAGTATCAGGTGCTGGAGCGCCTGAGCCAGGGCGGTATGGGCGTGGTCTACAAGGCCCGCCATCTGACGCTCGATACTGCGGTGGCCTTGAAGGTTCTGCTGCGCCCTGAGGAGACAGAGGCGCAGGAGCGCTTCCTGTCCGAGGCCCGCTTGGCCTCGAAGATCCGCCATCCCAATACCGTCTACATCGCCGACTTTGGCGTACTTGACGATGGGCGCGCCTTTTTGGAGATGGAGTTTCTGGCGGGTCGGACCCTGGCCGCCGAGCTTCGCAAGGGCCCCATCGAGCCGCTGCGCGCCTGCAACATCGCCATGCAGATCGCCCGCGGCCTGCAGGCGGTTCACGAAAAAGGGGTCATCCATCGCGACATGAAGCCCGACAACGTCTTCCTGCTGGAGCAGGACGGCACGACGGACTTCGTCAAGATTGTCGACTTCGGCATCGCTAAGGTGACGCGTCGCGGCGACACCCCGGACAGCGGCAAGCGCGAGGCAGCAGCGTCGCTACACAACGCACCGACCACGCCGATCCGCTCGTCGGCCGCCAAAGTCCCCGACGGGATGACCGAGTCGGGCACGGTCATGGGCACGCCGGGGTACATGGCGCCGGAGCAGATCTCGGGCGACAAGCTCGACGTGCGGGTCGATCAGTATGCGCTCGGCTGCATGCTGTTCGAGATGCTGGCTGGGCAGCCGATGTTCGAAGCCCCCTCGACGATGGCGCTGCTGGCCAAGCACATGACAGTGCCTCCGCCGGAGCTGCGCAAGAAGCATCCCCAGGCGGGCGTGTCGAAGTCGCTGCAGACGCTGGTGCTCCGCCTGCTTGCGAAAGAGCCGTCGGGCCGCCTGCGCTCGATGCGCGAGGTCGAGATCGCGCTGCAGCAGGAGATCAACAGCCTGCTCAAGGCTCGCGGCCAGCGGCCACGGCTGTCGATGGATGGCATGGCACGCTACACACCAGCCGGTGTGCGCTTGCCCTGGCCGGCCGGGCTGGCGCTGCTTGTCGCTGTGGTTCTGCTGTTGGCCTTCGTGGGATATCGGCTGCTGCGCCCAGCGCCGATGCGTGGCGGCCTGAGCTCGCGCGAGCTTTCGACGCTGCGCGAGGCGGCGCTGGCCGTACTGCGGGCGGACGTCGGGGACGGACCGATCGAGCGACGCAGCTCGGCGCTCCTGGGTCTGGGGCTCAGCCGCGACGAGGCCCTGCGTCCCGAGCTGGAGCAGGCACTCCGCCAACCAGAAGCCCCGCTACGCGCTCAGGCGGCCGCTGCTCTCGGCGAGCTGGGAGATCGCCGAGCCATCCCGGCGCTTGGTGCCCTCTTGGACAAGTCAGGCGCCAGCGGCGGCGAGGGGCCGCAGGTCCTGGTAGCCGTGGCGGCAGCGCTACGACAGCTGGGCGATCCCCGCGGCCAGCGCTTCCTAGAGCAGATGCTCGACACCAAGGATCAAGAGACCCAGTTCCGCGTCGCGCTCCTCTTCTGTGAGGGGGGCCCGCAGGATGCCCAGCGCGTGCTGCGCAGCTACGCCGGGCGGCCGGGCCTGCCCGAGACCACCCGCCTCAACATCCTCGGCTGTCTGAGTCGGGCCGGCGATAACGCCGCGCAAAGCCGCCTGCTCGCCACGCTCAACGAGACCGGCCCCGTCGAGGCCCGGCTCGCTGCCGCCGCTAAGCTGGCTCAGCTCGGCGATCCCGAGGGACTGCGCTTCCTGCGCGAGCTCGTGCGTAAGCGAGGTCATGAGCAGCTCCTGGCGGCGCACGCGCTGGCCCAGCAGGACGAAGCCGATGGTCTGGAGCTATTCCGAAAGCTCGTCGGCAACCGCGAGGCACAGGTCACGGCACGGCAGCTGGCCGCCGAGGGCCTGGCCGCGGTGGGCGAAGGGGGCGATGCCCAGGCGCTCAGCGAGCTGTTGCCGCGCGGTAGCGACCCGACGCTGGCCCATGCCGCAGCACGCGCGATCGTGCAGATCGCCAGCCGCGATCCCGGCCTGCTGTCCGCGCAGAGCTTGGCTTGGGCGCAGTCAGCAATGGCCGATAGCGATGCCCAGCTCCGCCAGTCGGCCGCCGAGATCCTGGGCAATAACCTCGGCTCGGGCGCGGTCTCGCTCCTGTCGGGGCTCTTGCATGAC
>DAORCZ010000655.1:0-5141 GCA_035345735.1 Pseudomonadota bacterium
GATCGCCGACGCGAGCGCCGGGCCCCAACCTGGCCACTTAGTGACTCTATCACAACGAACACGAAAAGAAATCTGGAAGCGCCTCACGTTTTAGCACCCGTAGCGAGCCCACGAAGCGCCGAGGACGCCCCGCCGCCGCTGACTGGCGGACGATACCGCCCCCCCGGGGGGACACAATTCCCCTCACATGCACACACTCAGAGGGAATCTGTTGCTCGTAATTTCGCGCCAGAAAGACACAACCTAGCGACGGGAAGCAGAGCGGCCAACAGCCTTCTTAGCAACACTCTTCGGCACTGACTTCGTCCCCCCTGCAACCTTCCCACCCTTCGCCGCCGATGCAGCCTTTGCCCCCTTGCGCGTGGGAGTTGGAGACTTGCTGTTCGAACCCTTCTTGGATGGGCCATCCTTCGCAGTACCCGACGAGGCCGAGTTGCGGACGGCTGGCTTGCTCATCTGCTGTCGTGAGCCCGATGACTTGGGTGGCGAGGCACTCTTGGTAGCTGCGGGTTTCGATGCCGCGGCCACTTTTGCCCCAGGCTTTGCTGGCTTCGCGACCACAGCCTTCGTTGGCGCGTGCTTCGCAACCTTCGCCGCCACCGGCTTCGCTGCTGCCACCTTGGCCGGACTTGCTTTGGCTGAGGTTTTCTTGCCCTTGGAGGGCTTGCCCACAACTGACTTCGACGAAACCACAGCCTTCGCAGCACCCAGCTTGCCGGACTTCTCCGCCACCGCAGCGGCAGCCCGAACCACTGCTTGCTTTGATGCGGAGGACTTACTCTCAGCCTTGCCTCGCCGAGCTTCCGTCTTGGCTGGGGCACTCGGTGTAGTCGACCTAGCATCGACCTTGGCTAAGGGGGCGGGAGCAGCGACTTTCGCTCCCTTGCCAGAAGGCAGATCGCGCGAGACTGTGCCACCCTTGCCAGCTGGCGGGACTGTCGCGCCAGCGCCAGCCGACTCCGGTTTTGCCCCGGACTTCTTTGCGCCAGCGACAGCCGCAGCTGGCGCTGCCTTACCCCCAGCAGCCAGCGTCGGCGCGGTTGGTACCATCTTGGGCTCTGGGCCAGCACTGGCATGGCCGGCCTTCTTTCCTAAAGCGGTGGCTGGCGCTGCAGCAGCCTTGGTGCCGCGGCCGTCCTTGACCTTCGCGATGGTGTCGGGCGCCAACACCGCCGCCGCCGGCTTTGCAACCACGGGCGCAGCGTCGACTGGCACGTCTTTGGCCAGCGGCTTACCGGCGCGGCCACTCCCTCTGCCCGCCGCTCGCGGCAGATCTTTCCCTGAAACGGCCGTCAGGCTGGGATCGCTGGCCTTTGCTCGGGCGCGGCTTGTCGAAGGCGAAGCTTCGGCAGCACCACTCGCACGCGTTGCCACTCGCGACCCTTCCTCAAGGGACACCACATTGCGAGCCAGCTTTACGCGTTCCATGCGAGCGGCGATTTGCGAACTCCGAGCCGCTTTGCGACGCGACTCGTCCGAATCTTCATCGTCGTCCGAATCGCTACCCCTGGCCGGGGGAGACACGGCGCGAGACGCCGCTCCGGAACCAGCCGGCCGACCCCGTCCGCGACGCTTGCCAGTGGCGGCCTCCCCATCCTCCTTCTCTACGCTCTCCTCTTCGTCTTCATCTTCGAGCGCTTTCAAGGCGCGAGGAGACAGCTTCGCCGGCTTGCCCATCGGCCCACGTGATCCAGGCATCACGTCTGGAATCTCGTCGAGATGGACCTCTGGGAGCTCAATCTCATCGAGCTCGGGCTCGGTTGAGCGAGGGGCGACCGGCGGCTTCACCAAGCGGGGCTTAGGAACTCCCCGAGCCCCGTCACGACCACGCGACTTGTTGTCGCTCCGAGCCTTCGCCTCCGCCTCCTGACGCTGCCGCAGAACCTGATGCAGGGGCAGCATGCGACGGTTATGGATGAGGATGCGCTTGTCGTGCTGGAACGAGACTTCAATCTTGTTCTGGCCAATCAGCTCCGAAACAAACCCCGGACCAAAGACGGGGTGCGAGATGACTTCCAACTCGCCATAGATCTCCTCGCCGGTATACGCGCGCGGCGTGCCGCGACGGCGATTCATCACCTGCTCCCAAGTCGGCTTCGCCTTCGCCATCTTGCGCTTGGTTGGCTGCTCGCTGGGCTCGTCGCTCTCTTCTCCGCGAGGACGCCGAAACGCGTGAATATCGTCGCAGCTCGAGCAACGCACACGCCGGATCTCGTCTTCGTAGCGACTGACCACGATATGCGTTGTGTCTCCCTTACACCGAGGGCAGAACGCCTCAACTTCCTGACCGACGTCGTCTGTTTCGTCATCAAACATTGAGAAGTCCATCGCTCACCACATCCAAGCTCGGTTGCTGGTTCGCTGCAAGAGAGAAGCAGGCCCTAGAAGAAGGGGATGAAACCTTCCCATCCTTCCACTGTGAGCATAGAAGATGCATCTTGGTGTTGGCCTACCTATCACGGGCACGATTGGCTTGGCAACCAAAAAAGCGAGCGTGGTAAGCTGGCGTTCGTGGCGATCTCGCTATCCTCTCCATCCTTCGCTCCTGAGCCCTGTCGTCAGCACATGGTGGGGACGCTGGGCGCCCCCGTGATCAAGATGAGCAGTTCGGGCGGGTCGCCACGCGGTGGGGGAAACAACTCATCATCTGGTTCTTCGGCGGCGGGCGGCTCAGGCTCCTCCTCAGGAAACGGTGGCGGCAAGCGTCCCTCACCCTCTGTCGACTTCGCCCGCCAACACTTGCAGCGAGCCCGCGCATTGCTCGATCTCGGACGTGGCCAAGCGGCTCTCCGTGAGACGGAAAAAGCCCTGAGCGCGGCGCCACAGAACGCCGAGGCACTGCAGCTACATGGCCTGTGCCTGCTACACCTCGACAAGCCGGAGGAGGCGCTCACGTCCTTGCGGGCTGCCATTGCTGTCGAACCGACCGAAGCCCACTGCCACTACCTGCTGGGATTCGCGCATAGCGAGTGCAAGCGCCGCGAGGCCGCCGAGGTGGCCTACCGCGAAGCGTTGCGCCTATCGCCCGAAGAGCCGGTGTACCTGCGCGCCTACGCAGAGCTTCTGGTGGACCTGCGCCGCCTCGAAGAGGCTCTCAAGACTGCCGAGAAGGCAGTCGCCCTCGGGCCGGAGCGCGCATCGAACCACATCACACTCGGCTATGTTTCAAGCTCGATGGGCGATCGGCTCCGCGCCAAGGCCTGCTACCAGCAAGCGCTGACCATCGAGCCCAACAATGCCCTGGCCTGGAACAATCTAGGCTGCGTAGATCTGGCGCAGGGGCGACCGGTGCAGGCTCGTCAGCGATTTCGCGAGTCGCTGCGTCTGGATCCGGAAGGGCGTGCAGCCAAAGCCAACCTCAAGCTCGTCGAACAAAAGCAGCGCCCCGAGACGATCTACAAAGACTACGAAGCGTTTGAGCGCCAACTTGTCGTCGAGGTCTGGGAGCACGTGCTGTTTCATCGCAACGCCCGGGCCCAGGCCGTGGCTCACTCCGCGCGTACGCCGCCGGTGAGCGCCCCGCTCAGCCCCGGGCAGTTCTGGCGCCACTTCATTCGCCCCAAAGCGCTGGAAGACGATCCACGCCTGCACGCCTTCGCCCTGATCTGGGCGACTGAGTTTCGCACCTTGCCGATCCTGGTCTGGCGCATGCCGCAGCTACTGGTCTGGCTGGGTCTGTCGGTGAGCATGCTGCGCCTGGGGCCAGCCGGGCTGGCCCTGGCTCTGACCACCAATGCCACAACCTACTTGCTGGGCCGCGCGCCCCTGCGACGAAGATACGAGTCTTATCAGCGGGAGCTAGCCCAGACCAAGGCACGTTGGCAGAAACTGCAAGAGGACTGGCTCGGCGGCGGCATTGATCGCCCGCAGCGCGACGCCAGCATTGATCGATTGCTCGATGAATTTGCGCATACCGCCGAACGCTTGCGCGAACAGCTACACAGCGAGGAGTCTGCGACGTAATGGGGGATGGGACAATGGCCGCGGATCGCCCGGAGTCTGGGCTAGCCGCGATACCGCGAGGTGCGTCATTTCTGCGGGGTTGCTGGGCCTGGCTGGCGCTCGTGCCGCTGTTGGCCGAGTCGGGCTGCTTCTCTGCCCGCTACCTGGGCCAGCAGGCTCTGGGGCAGCTTCACCTCTTGCGGATTCGTCGCCATGTCGATGACGTGCTTGCCGATCCGGCCACGCCGCCCGCGCTGCGCGAGCGCCTGCAGCTTGCTCTGGAGGCTCGGCAGTTCGGCATCGAGGTCCTCGGGCTGCGCGGCGGAGCCGAGTTCAAGCGCTTCGTCGATACCGGCGGCCCGGTTGCGTACAACCTAACGGCGGCGCCCCGGACCGCCTGGCGGATTCTGCGCTGGCGCTTTCCGCTCGTTGGTGCGGTGCCCTATCTGGGCTTCTTTGAGCGCCGCGACGCGCAGCAGCAAGCTCGCAAGTTAGAAGCTCGCGGCTACGACGTCTATGTCCGCCCGGTTGGAGCCTACTCCACGCTCGGTTACCTGATCTCACCCATCTACGCATCGATGCTCGACCATCCTGGGCCCGAAGGCGAAGTGCAGACTGTCGAGGTCATCCTGCACGAGATGGCGCACTCGACGGCCTACCTGCGATCGGCATCTGAGCTGAACGAGAGCTATGCCACGCTGGTCGGCGTCGAAGGGGCGGCTCAGTTCTTCCGCCAGCGTGGCTCGGCAGCCCAGAGCGCCATGGTGCATCAGCTTGCCCAGGCAGAAGAGGAACGCCACCGCGCCTTTTCGGCCTGGCTTGAGCCCGCGCTCAAAGAAGCTGCGGCCTATTACGATCAGGCCCATCGCGAGCACTGGCCAGCGGCCGAGATCGAGCGCCGTCGCGGCGAGCTATTTGCCAAGCTCCAGGCCGGCTATCGTGCGGCCTTCCCGACGGGCCCCCGCTATCGCCGACTGGCCGAGGGACCGCTAAACAACGCCGTCCTGCTGTCGTTTAGCGTCTACCATCGCTCGTCTGACTTTCAGCAACGCCTCTTGGCTCTCGTCGATGGCGACTTGGCGGCGTACATCGATTTGTACCGCCAAGCGGAAAAACGCAGCGACGGCGTAAAGTGGCTGCGCCAATTGGTGGCGGCAGGCGATAGCGAAGACGCCGACGAGGCCCCAGCCAAGCGAGCG
>DAORCZ010000656.1:0-5127 GCA_035345735.1 Pseudomonadota bacterium
GCTTAGATCATAGGCGGCCAAGCGCTCATATAGCGTCAGGAAGTTGACCATCGTAGGTACGAGGAGCGTGTGCGTCACCCGCTCCCGCTCGACCGTGGCACAGAAGGCCTCCAGATCGAATCGCGGCAGCGTCACTTGGCAGACTCCCAGACTGGCGGCCAGAGGAATGAACTGAAACGCCGCCATATGGAACAAGGGAGCGGCATGCAGAAAGACGTCTTGGGAAGTCATCAGGCACTGCGGCGAAATCTGCAGTGCATTCACCACGTGATTCCCATGGGTCAGCATCACTCCCTTGGCCACCCCGATCGTGCCGCTGGTGTAGAACAGACCGAGGATCGCTTCGGGATCATAAACCGGAGGCGATGGCGGGCGCGGGGCAGAGGGCAGCGGCTGTTCCCCAAGCACAAGCCGCCAGGGCGTCGGGTACGTCGGGACGGGCATGCCGGCGTGCGTGATCAGCCCGTGCGGCTGGCAGTCTGCAAGGATGCGGTCGAGCTCAGCGATAGACAGCCGGCTATTGAGCGGCACCAGCAGGACACCGAGCCAAGCACAAGCGAAGGTCAGCGCCAAAAATTCTGGGCAGTTCGGCAGCAAGACCGCCAGCTTGTCACCACGCTGCAGCCCACGCTCTTGCAGACCCGCGGCGAGGCTTGCCACCTGCGCCCCCAACTCAGCGAAGGTCAGTCGCGAGGCCCCCCCCACCGATGCCAGAGCAGAAGGAAAAAGCCGAGCGCCGCGGAGCAGGGTTTGCTGACAAAACATGGGCGGAGTCTAGCAACTCAAAACGGGCGAGCGAAGCACTGTTGCGGGTCCCTCGGAAGCGGCGCGGCCACCCCGGCAGGGGCGCATTATCGTCGAGTGCCGCCGCGACGAGTTGCAGTATTGCGGAAACATGCTGCGGTAGCCGACGATCCATCTCTCAGCTATTTATCAGCATAATACTGCGTCAAAATAGTTTGCTAGTCTCTCCGCAATATTATGAATCAGCGATCCCCTAAGTGATGCGCAACGCGGTTTAAGGCAGGTGGACGGCAGCTGCCTCTTTGAGCAAATCCAGTGCGCGATCGAAGTGCTGGTTCGCTCTGAACGCGCGCCCCCGCCAAGCGTTCCAAATTTTCTTCTGGCGGCACATTCAACAGAACGGTCTTTACCGCCTTGACAAGCATATCAACATGGCGACGCTGCCGCCCTGAGCTCGGCGGAAGTAGGGCGACGATGGCTTCAGCTGCCGCATAGTGAATGCGGGCGTGCTCATAGATATAAATCTTAACCGAGCCGTCACCGGCCAATTCATAGCAGGCAAGTGCCTTGTCTTCAATCTGGTGTCATCGCTGCTCACTCATCGACGGAATCGCGGAGCCGTGAACTCCCCGCCTGGGTGGCCGGGCTCGCCCACGCGTCGCCCGCCCGCTACCGCTTCCCCTCATTCCCAAGACCAGATCCAGTGCGGGCTCCTCGCAGATACCGCTCACCGTGTGCGGCCCGGCCTCTCGCGATCTCAGGTGTCGCCCCAGCCCAGAGGACGGCTCGTCCGGCTGCCCATCGCTTGGGGTCTGGCCGTTGTGCGCGATGAGATTTCGGAATTTCCCAAAGAAGAAAAAGGAAGTCGGTTCATAGAGGCGCATCTCCATCCGGTCGCGCAATTCCGGAGCCGGAATGAGAGAGGAGAGGGGTAGGAATCCACGCGCTCAGTCCCCCCGGATGCTGTGCAGCACCGCGATAGGAGCGGCGACCACGACGCGAGTGCTGAGGACCCCCCTATGCAGATTTCCGCCTGTCTGGATCCCGGGAAGCGCTGGCTCTGTGTCACCCCCAAGGATCCGCTCAGCCCGGAAGTCGCTGCATTGTAGCCGCGGGGTGACTGTGCGATGATAACGACCGCGATGCCAGCTCGAATCAAGGGTGCAACCATCCTGAGTACGATCTCTTTGGTTCGGGAAGCTTGTCCGCCGCAGAAGTACCAGGAGCTGGTCGCGAACTGCCCGCCTGACACGCAGCAGCTGCTACGTCGCACACTGGTGGCGCTGGAGTGGTTGCCAGCCGATGTCTGGGCGCCGTTTCTGGTCATCCTGCTGAACCAGATCTGCCGCCGCGATGAAGGGAAGCTGCGCCGCCTGATGCGCGGCGTGTTCCAGCGCGACTTCACAACCACGTATCGCGCCTCGTTGGCCGGCATGACTGCCGACGGACTTCTGACCAAGCTGCCCACGCTGTGGCCCCTCCTGTTCGATGGTGGCTCGCTGCGGGCCCAGGCCTTGGGGACGAGTGGCACCGTCCTCGTCGAGCTGCGCGAATTCCCAACCGTCTCGACGATCTATGCTGTCGTCTGCGAAGCCTATGTCGAGCAGCTGTTCACGATGGTTACCGCTGGCCGGGTCGAGGTTCGTCGCCTGCGTGAGCAGCTCAGCAATGGCCTGCTGAGCTGTGACTACACCCTGACGTACGAGCGCCCGGCGGCCGCTGGCCCGACCCCCTGACGACCTGCCTGTGGCGAGAGGCTGGACGCCACAGCGATCGGTGCAGGCCAGTCCGGAGTCTCATTTCGCGGCGGCAGAGGGGACCCACTTCGGAGTGAGCGAGTCCGGAGTCTCTCTTGGTTTAGGCGTTCGCCACCACCGCGGAGTCCATAGCGGGGTAGCGTCTGCCCAAAGCGCGGGCCACCGCATCGAGGAGCTCACGCCCGGTCAGGGGTTTAAGCAGGAGTTCCCGGATTCCGGCGGCCAGCAAGGTCGGCGTGGTCAGCGTACCGGGGTTGCCGGTGCAAAGAACGACCGGTAGCTCATAGCCCGCGCGCTGCATCCGTTGCGCCAGTTCCAAGCCGGTTAGCTTCGGCATCGAGAGATCGGTGACGACCACGTCAAAGGCGGTCGGCGCGGCCGCAAGCGCAGCCCATGCGGCTTCCGGCTCGCAGAAAGTCGTCACACGATAGCCATGGCCGCGGAGGATCTGTTCTCCGACCCGGCAGGCCAGCGCGTCATCGTCAATGAACAGGATCTTCGCCTCGCGCTGCTTGGACACCACAGCAAGTGGCCGTGCTGGGACGTCAATCGTCGGCCACAGGACGCGGAAGATCGTCGGTCCGTGGATCTGGCTCTCTACGCTGATCGCGCCAGCGTGGGCCTCGACGATGGCGCGAACGACAGCAAGACCCAGCCCGCTGCCCTCACCAGACTTTTTCGTCGTGTAAAAAGGCTCGAAAATTTTCGGCAGGATTTCTTGGGGAATGCCGTGTCCGGTGTCGGTGACCAACATGCGGACGTAGTCGCGCTCGGTCAGCCCGGGAGCCAGGGCGCCGCGCCAGCGATCCAGCGACACGGTGAGGCGGCCGCCGCCCTGCTGCATGGCGTGCACGGCATTGCTGCACAGGTTCAGCAGCACCTGATGCACTTGCCCAGCATCCCCGAGTACCAGCGGAAGCTCGGGGGCAAACGCCAGATCGATCTGAATGTTGCGGGGCGCCGCTGCACGCAAAAGCTTCGACACCTCCTGCACAACACCGTCGAGCGCAAGAGGCCGATACTCCACCACAGAGGGACGGCTAAGCGAGAGAAGCTGACGCGTAAGCTGCGCCCCGCGGCGCGTCGCCTCCAGGATGGAGGTCAGCTGCTCGCGAAGCTCGGGGTCCGAGACCTCCGATTCCAGGGCCATCGATGCCATACCGAGGATGGCCGTGAGGATGTTGTTGAAGTCATGGGCGATGCCACTCGCGAAGCTGCCCATCGTCTCGAGCTTCTGCAGGTGCCGTAGCTGTCCTTCTAGCTGCTCGCGTGCTTTGTCCTCGCGTATCTGTTCGGTGATGTCGCGACAGACCGCCGTGTAGTAGCGTCGCTCGCCGATGCGTACCTGCGAGATCGAGGCCGAGATGGGGAACTGTTCTCCGCTTGTGCGATAGCCAAAGACCGTGCGCCGCCGCTCGATTGGCAAGCGATGGATCGCTGGCGCCATGGCTCGCGCCGCCGATGGTTCTTCACCAAAAGCCCGCACATGGCTGGCGTGCTTCTCTCGCAGGCTATCTGGGATGAGGAGATCCAGCGGACCACCAATCACCATGCGGGCGGCGCAGCCAAACATACGCTCTGCTCCGCCGTTGAAGGTCACGATGCGCTGCTCCTCATCGATGGTGATGATTCCGTCCAGGGCAGAGTCAAGGACGCTGCGCAGGAAGGCCTCGGCGCGGGTCTTTTCGGTGATATCGAACAGGACGACGAGGTGTTCGTCATCAAAGGTACCGCCAAGAGCGGCCGCGCTGCCGATGACGATGCGGGTCGCTCCCCCCTTCGTCGTGATCTCAATCTCGACGGGATCGAAGGGGTGTCCATCACGCCTAGCCCGCTCCAGACGAGCCGACCAGTCGCGTGCAACCCGCTCCCGATAGGCAGGATTCGGATAACCGCGGGGCCACCATGCGTCCAGGTGCGGAATGTCCTCTCTGGTGTATCCGAATACCTCGGTGAAAGCCGGATTCAGATAGGTGATGTTGCCAGCGACATCGTTGATAGCCAGCGGCACCGGCATCGCGTCCAGGATGGCGCGGAGGCGTCGGTTGCTTCGCTCTAGCGAGTTTTGCAGGCTGCGCTCCTGCGTGATGTCACGCGTGGCCACGATGCACGCCGCTCGCCGCGACACAACGGGTACAGCTGACATGCTCACCCAGGCCATGGACCCATCCGCTTTGGTGAATCCCAGCTCGGTTGGGCCCATTGCTCTCTGCTCGCGGATCGCGAGCGCCCCGGGTAGCTGCTCGGATGCGACCTGATGGCCATCGCGATCGACATAGCTGCGGGGGGCAAGGCCTCCATTCGCCAGCGACGGCTGCGTCGGACCCAAGATCGACGCCAGCGCCTTGTTCATGGTGATCACCTGCCCCGCCGCATCCAGGGCCGAGACCCCAATGGGGAGAAGCTGGAACAGAGACGTCAACTCAGCGGCTCGCTCCTTCAGATCTTCGCCGAGCTGGTGGATCTGACTCACATCGTGCACTAGCGCCACGAAGCCCCTGACTACCCCGTCCTTGGTGTCTGGGATGTAGTGAGCCAGCGCGTGTCGGCTCGATCCGCCGAGTGGATCGGGGATGCTGCGCTCAAAGCGCTGCGGCTCGCCTCGCAGCGCGCCCTCGATGAAGGG
>DAORCZ010000657.1:0-5119 GCA_035345735.1 Pseudomonadota bacterium
CTCGGCGATCGCATCGCGCAGGCTGGGCTCACTGCCCCGCCGGGTTCGTTCTTCCGCTTGCATGACCGCCGCTCCTATTCGTCCTCATCGCCCAGCCCAGCGAGCGGGCAGGGGCGTAGACCAGAAAAACCGCCCAAGAGCTCGCTCGTCGGACGCGCCTGGCTCAGGGCCTCGGCCAGGGCCACAGTCTCGGCGTAGGCCTTGGCCCAGAAGCCCGGCCCTTCAAGGTCGATGGCGATGTTGAAGGTCTGCGAAAAAATCTGCAGGAACGCTTCGTTCATCGCCTTCGAGTGCGAGCTGAAATAGAGCTTCTGGTCGTCGAGATGCCAGATGACATCGGCGGTGCGTGTCTTGGGCGGGGTTCGCCGACGCAGATCGAGGGCGATCATTTCCTTCAGCTCACGCAGCGCGCCAGCCGACAGCGGCTCTTTGCGCTGCGCTTCTAGCTCGCGCTGACGCAGCCGCAGCAGGCGCTTGACCTCGGCAGCGGGGGGCTTGAGGACGTCGATGCGCAGCGACAGCAGGATGCGACCATCGACGAAGAACTTGCTGAAGCTCAGGTCGAGGTCGTTCTCATCAAACAGGCTGCACCAGCCGATCGACTTTTCTTCCGCTCGACTCGACTCGGGATCGAGCGGCAGGAGGGCGTGAGCCTGCACCGCTTTTTCGAATCCCTGACGGAAATCCTTCGGCGGCGTCGAGAGCACGCGGTAGCGCCGCAGCGCCATGCTAGAGGACAAAAATCCCATGGGCGCGGATGATAGGGCCCGCCTTAGGGGCTGGCAAAAAACGCGGCGAAATCGTCCCTTTGCCGGCGAGCTCAGCGACGCCTGGCCACAATCGGGGCGCCCGGATGCCGCGAAAAAGCCATGAAAATGGCTATGGTCCGCGGCGCTTCCGTCTAAGATCCGTACATGGTCAGTGAAGCGCTCCCCGCAAGAACGCGAGCGACCTCCCCCCGCCTGCCCGTCACCGGCTGGCTGCGGAGGCTGCGCCCGGGGCTGTGGTTGGGCCTTCTGGCGCTGCTCTTGTCGACGGCTGCCTGCAGCCTGCGCAAGGTCGCCTATGGCATGGCCAACCGCCTGATCGTCAGCCGGCTGTCGGACACGTTTCATCTCGACGACAAGCAGCGGCAGCTGTTGCAGACCAAGGTCGCCGGCCTGCACGCCTGGCACCGTCAGGAAGAGCTGCCGCGCTACGTTGCGCTCATCGACGCCTTCCTGCCAAAGCTAGAAAACGGTCTCGAAAAAGCCGAGCTGGACTGGCTGGTGCGCGAGGGGAACAGCGCCATCGAGCGACTGGCTGGCCGCGCTGCTCCCGAGTTCGCGCTGGTGCTCGAAAGCCTGAGCCCGCAGCAGATCAATCAGTCGGCCGCCGAGATGAAAAAGAGCGAGCGCGAGCGGTTTGAGAAGCTCGAAGCCTCGGAAGAAGACTACGTGCGCCATCGCCTGAAGGCCGGACGGAAGAACCTGTCGACGTGGCTCGGCACCTACACGCCGCAGCAGCTTGCTGAGTACGAGCGCTTCGTCCGCAAGAACCGCCCCGAGGAGCTGCGCCGCAGAAAGCGCACACAGCAGAACCAGCAGGTGCTCCTAGATGCGCTGCGCACCCACCGCGGTGTGCCCGCCCTGACCCACATCCTGTCGCGCTGGATGACCCGGCAAGAAGCCGAAGAGACGCAGGATTTCCAGGCCGCCGAGGGTCGCAACATGAACGACTATCTGGACTTCCTGCTGACGATGGACCGTTCGCTGTCACCGGCTCAGCGCACCCACCTGATGAACGAGCTCAAGGCCTGGCGCCGCGACTTCGACGAGCTGGCCCACAACCGCTAGCCAGCCTCCCGGCCATGTAGGCGACCCCGCCGCCGACCCGAGCCCAACCGAACACCCGACAGCCAGGCAAGACCGCCCGGCTGCGACCTTCCCCCCAGCCTGTCAAGCCCCACCGCCCAGCGAAAATGTCCGCAAAAACCAACAATTCGGCCGCGACGACCCCGAGCGCGGCAGGTTATACTCAGGATGCTCATGCTGTCTTGGCTGATGCAGCCTCGGGTCGGGGGGAGACGGGACAGAGCGGACGGGGAGTGCAAGTCCTGCCCCCGCAGCCGCCCCCCTTGCCGTTGCACGCCGAGCCCGTGAAGCCAGTCCACACGCCTTTTTTTCCTATGAGCACGGTCCCAAGCCCAGTCGCCCCCGCAGCACCCCAGCGCACCGCCGCGGCGGCGAAGTCGGCGTTTATGATCTGCTCGCGCCTGATGCAGAGCGTCAACACCGTCGTCCACGGCAAGGCCGAGGTGGTGCGCCTGGCAGTCGTCGCACTGGCGGCGCGGGGCCATGTGCTCTTCGAAGACATCCCAGGGGTGGGCAAGACGACGATTGCTCGGGCGCTGGCTCGCTCGATCGGCGGCGTCTTCCGGCGCATTCAGTTCACGTCGGACCTGCTGCCGTCGGATGTCATCGGCGTCTCGGTGTGGAACGAAGAGACGCGGGCCTTCGAATTTAAGCCGGGTCCCATCTTTGCCAACGTCGTGCTCGCCGACGAGATCAACCGCGCCGCGCCGCGCACCCAGTCCAGCCTGCTGGAGGCGATGAGCGAAGGCCGCGTCTCCGTCGATCACTACACCTACACACTCAAGCAGCCGTTCCTGGTGATGGCGACGCAGAATCCGCTGGAGCACTACGGCACCTACCCGCTGCCCGAGTCGCAGATGGATCGCTTTCTGCTGCGGCTGCGCCTCGGCTATCCCTCGCGCTTTGACGAGCGACGGGTGGTGGTGCGCGGCAGTCAGCACGATGCCGTCGAAGAGCTGCAGCCGGTGGTGACCCTGGATGAGATCACGGCGCTGCAGGACACGGTGCACCTGGTGCGCGTCGAAGAGTCGCTGCTTGACTATGCCGAGCGCATCGTCGCTGAGACCCGACGCTCGCCGCACCTGCAGCTGGGCGTATCGCCACGCGGCTTCCAGTCGTGGTATCGCGCGGCCCAGGCGCGGGCTCTGACCGAAGGGCGCGACTACTGCGTGCCCGATGATCTGCGCGAGCTTGTCCTGCCGGCCCTGGCCCATCGTCTGGCGCTACCGAGCGGCAGCCAAGGTGGGTACAGCGACGCCCAGGGCGGTAGCCGAGCCGAAGCCGAGCGCATCCTGAGCAACATTCTTGAGCGCATCCCGATCCCCTGAGCCGCCCCCCGATCCGCTCCCCAGGCGGCGGGGTGAGCTGCCCGGCCCTCATTGATTGATAGGCGAAGTACCCATGGCCAAGTTCGACGATTTTGATCCCAGCGACTACATGTCCACTCCGCGGCTGGATGTCCCCAGCCTGATCGCGCTGGGGCAGAAGCTGCTGCTCGCCGCCCCAGCCGGCTTGCCGAAGGCCGCTGAGACCAGCAAGGCCACGCTGCAGGCGGCGATCGAGGCCCTGCTGAGCCGCTGGCAGAGCGGCCCGCAGGAGGACCCGGCGCAGCGCATGCGACCGGTCGATGTCGGCGCGGACACCAGCTGGGCTTGCCTCAAGGGCCGACTAGAGCCACACGCCTGGCTCGATCCGACGCGCAGCCCCGACGCTACCGTCGCCCGTGAGCTCCTGGGCAAGCTGTTTCCCAGCGGCCTTTCGTTTACGCAGCTGGAATACGCCGCCCAGTGGGCAGAAGCGACGCGCCGCATTCACTTGATCGCCGATGAGGGCCTTGAACCCACGCTCCGTCGCCTGTGCGGCGACCTCTTTGTCGACGAGCTCCTGCACTGGCACGGCGAGTATACGAAGATGATCGGGGCGGTCTCCGAGCCAGAGCCTGGCAGCCCGCAGGCAGTGCCGAGCGAGTCCTCGGCCCCGTCGCTGCATGTGGTCCGCCGGCAGGCCGCGCAGGCGATCCTGGCCTGGCAGGTCCAGCTGGTGGCGCTGCATCTCACCGGTCACCCGGGGGCCCGCGAAGGCCTGCACCCCACGGACGACTGCCGCAACCTCCCGCGCAGCTAAGCCGGGATTGTACCGATCCGCAGCGTCGAATCAGGGTCGCGGATCGGGGTCGCGAAAGCGGCCGAAGCGACGACGATCTGCGATACGATAAGTCGGTTACTCGAAGGAATTGGCGATGACAGCGCAGAGGACAAAGGCTTTTCGCAGTGGGGTTTCGCGGCGGGCACTTCTGGGGGCCGCCATGGGGTCGGCGCCGCTCCTGCTCTCGCCGGGTCCAAGCTGGGCCCTGCCTCCCGTCAAGACCGGGCTGCAGCCTCCTAAGCTTGTGCTTCTGCTCGTCGCGGACCAGTTCCGAGCCGACAACCTGGCTCGCTACAGCTCGATGTTCGTCGAGGGTGGGCTCAAGCGCCTGCTGCGCCAGGGCGCCTTTGCCATCGGCCGCTACGGCCAGCAGAACACGTATACCGGCCCCGGTCATGCGCTCATCGCCACCGGCTCGTACGGCTATCTCAACGGCATCACGCAGAACAAGTTTTGGAACCGCCAGAGCGGCAAGGCCGAGTCGATGCTCTACGATCCCCAGGCCACGGTGCTGGGCGAAAAAGAGCTGTCGCTCGACGATGACTCTTCGCCGCGCAACCTCGTCGGCAGCACCGTCTTCGACGAGCTTCGCCTGACCAGCCAGGACTCGCGGGTCTTGGGCGTGGCGCTCAAGGCGCGCGGCGCGATCCTGCTTGGCGGCCACCTCGGGCGGGCCTACTTCTTCTCGGATCAGACGGGCGAGTTTACGACCTCGACGTTTTACGCCAAGGACCTGCCGGACTGGGTCAAGGCCTGGAACAAGAAGAAGCTGGCCGACGCCGGCTTCAACAAGCCGTGGGAGCGCCTGCTGCCACCGGCCTCGTATCCAACGGTCGATGACTCGCCGTACGAGGCCGATTTGAAGGGCCTGGGCCGCGTCTTTCCGCACGCCGTCAACGGCAAGCTGCAGGCCCCCGGGCCGGCCTTTTACGAGACGATCAGCTACGTGCCGCTCGGGCTCGACCTGACGATGGACTTCGTGCGCGCTGCGCTGGCTGGCGAACAGCTGGGGCGACGCGGTGTCACCGACGTGCTGGCGGTCTCGGTCAGCACCACCGATCTGGCTGGCCACCTCTTTGGCCCGCTGTCGCACGAGTATCAGGACATGGTGCTGCGCCTCG
>DAORCZ010000658.1:0-5114 GCA_035345735.1 Pseudomonadota bacterium
GCGCGGCATCGCGGGGGCGGTGCGGGCCTCGTCCGGTCGCTGCCTGGGGGTGCGTTTGGACTCGGAGGTCACGCCGGAGAACGTCAAGCGGGCCCGCGCGCTGCTCGACTCGCTGGGGGCCAAGGGCGTATCGATCTTTGTGTCCGATGGGCTCGACGAATACCGCGTGCGCGAGCTTTGTCAGGCCGGGGCGGATGGCTTTGGCGTTGGCGAAAACATCACCTGCTCGCCCGATGCGGCGACGGGTATCGGGGCGGTCGGCAAGCTGGTGGTGAACGGCCACGGCAAGCGCACGATGAAGGTGGCGCGCGGCTCGGGCAAGGCGACGCTGCCGGGGCTCTTGCAGGTCTATCGCTTCGCCGATCACGATCTGCTGTGCTGCGCCGATGAGCCGCCGCCTGCGGGGGGCCGGCCGCTTCTGCAGCCGCTGTGGCGGGGGCGATCGCTCTTTACCCCGCTGCCCCACCTGGACGACTCGCGGGCGGCGGTGGCGGCCCAGCTCGACGCTTTGCCGCCGTCGCTGCGCAGCTTGTCGCCCGGTCCGCCGGCCGAAGGCGAGAGCTGGCCGATCGTGCTGTCCGAGCCGCTGCTTGCCCTCAGCCGTGAGCTGATCCACGCTGCCGCCCATGCGCCGGCAGCCATCTAGATTTTGTACGTATATGATTCCGGCCAATAAGTAGTCATCCGAGGGAAGTGGAGAACCTGCGATGAAGCTCCTAAGACTAGGCCTTGGCTCGGTGAATTCCACCGTCGGAGCGGTGCGCAAAAATGCCGCGGCAGTGATTGCGCAGGCACAGGCCCTGGCGGCTGACAGCGTGCAGCTGGCGGCCTTTCCCGAGCTGGTGATGTGCGGCTATCCGCCCGAAGACCTGGTGCTGTTTCCGCGCTTCATCACCGCGCAGTGGCAGGCCGTGGCCGAGGTGGCGCGGGCGACGGCCGAGCTGCCGACGCTGTTCGTCCTCGGCGTGCTGACCTCGGTCGACAGCCAGGTCTACAACTGCGCCGCCGTGCTGCATCGCGGCGAGGTGCTGGGCCTGGTGCCCAAAGAGAAGCTGCCGCTTTACAGCGTGTTCTACGAGTCGCGGACGCTCAGCCCGGGGCGGGCGGGTCTGCTGCGCTCGGTCGATCTGTCGGCCTACGGCTTGGCGGCGGCGGTGCCGTTTGGCGACCTGCTGTTTGCCACCGACTTTGGCCTGCTTTCCGTCGAGGTCTGCGAAGACATCTGGTCGCCACAGGGACCGATGTCGCGGCGCTGTCTGCAGGGGGCCGAGGTGCTGGTCAATCTCTCGGCCTCGCCGTTTCGCATCGGCGTCGAAGCCAGCCGACGAGAGCTGGTGTGCACGCGAGCCAGCGACTATCAAGCGACGGTGCTTTACGTGAACGCGGTCGGTAGCAACGATGGCCTGGTCTTCGATGGCGGTGGCTTTATCGCCCAGAACGGTCGCCTGCTGCTCGCCGCGCCGCGCTTTGTCGCCGGCACCAGCGCCCTGACCCTGGACATCGATCGCACGCGTCGGCTGCGGGCGGAAAACACCACCTTCCGTCATGACGTCGCCGCCTATCAGACCGGGCTTGCTGCCAGCGAGGCCGCGCACCGCCTGACCCTGCGACACGGCACCGAGCCGCACAAGACGCTGTGCTTTGTGCCGCCGGTCGGCGGGAGCTTTTTCCTGCCGCGCGATACCCGCCCACCTTCGCCGCGCCAGCAGTTTTGCGAGGAGCTCCTGTCGGCAATGACGCTGGGCATCGGCGACTACTTCGAAAAGAGCGGCGCCTTCCGCCACATCGGTGTCGCGCTGTCGGGGGGACGGGACAGCCTGCTGTGCCTGCTTTTGGCCCATCGCTACGCCGTCTCGCGCCTGCCGCGGTCGGAAGTCGGTACGCTGCTGCGCGCTTTCTTTATGCCGACGCGCTACTCGTCGCAGGCGACGCGCCAGGCCGCCGAGATCACCGCGGCCGAGCTGGGCGTGCCGCTGGCCATCGTATCGATCGACGAGGCCTTCGAGCGCGAAGCCGAGGCCGCCCGCGCCATGCTGCAGCCCGGCGAAGAGCTGACGCCGCTGACCCTGCAGAACATCCAGTCGCGCCTGCGCGGCGAGCGGATGTGGAACTGGGCCAATGCGGTGTCCGGCATGTTCCTGCAGACCGGCAACATGAGCGAAAAGTCGGTCGGTTACACGACCATCGGCGGCGATCTGATGGGCTGCCTGGCGCCGATCGCCAACCTGCCCAAGACGGTGGTGAACTACCTGCTGGAATACCTGCAGGACACGCATCCGCTGGACGGCATCGCCCGCACCGTCGCCATCCCAGCCAGCGCTGAGCTGGCGCCAGATCAGGAAGACGAGCGCGATCTGATGCCGTACCCCGTGCTGGATGCCCACATCGCGCTGCAGATCGGCGAAAAGTACACGCCGGCCGAAGCCGCCGAGATCGCCGCGGCGATGTTTCCTGCCGTCGCCATCGGCCAGCATCGCGCCTGGGCGGGGCGCTTCCTCAGCCTGTTTACGCGATCGATCTACAAGTGGGTGCAGGCTCCGCTATCGCTGCACCTGGGCAACCTGGATATCGAGCGCGAGCGCGCCTTTCAGCATCCGGTGATCACCAAGCCCGAGTGGCAGGCCGACTGAGCGGGCGGCCGCGAACCTAAGCCGCTTCGGCGAGCAGGCCGAAGCCCACGAGCCGCCAAGGAGGGGGGATGGAGCGGATCGAATATCGCGTGCGTCCGGTGCTGTGGTCCAAGGAACAGCACTGGGTCCTCACCGACGATGCGCTGAGCCTAAGCGAGGCCCCGCTGCGCGACGGTCAGCCGGTCTCGCGAGCGCAAAGCTACCGCCTGCCGCTGTCGGCGATTCATCGCCTGCGTCTGATCTACGCCCCCGGCCGCTACGAGAGCGATCGCTTCGAGTGCGAGATCCTCGGGGAGTGCGAGGGCCGTCCCTTCAAGCGGCGAGTGGCCAGCCACCACGTCCGCGGCCTTGCCGATTTTGTGCATCAGGGACCCAGCTATGCGCCGTTTGTGCGTGCGCTGTGTCAGCGGGCGGCGGCGCAGAACCCCGGGCTGCGGGTCCTATCGGGCTACTCGCCGCTTTCCTACTACCTGGGGCTGGCCGTGCTGCTCGTCGTCATCGCCGGCTTTTCTGCGTTCGTGTTTTTCGAGTGGGAGCGGCTGTGGCGACTGCCGCGCACCCCGGGTCGGCTGTTCATGCTGTCGGTGCTGCTGGCCTTTCTGTTTCTGATCTATCGCCGCAACCGTCCACGGGTGCTGTCGCCCGACGCTCTCCCGGACGAGCTTTTGCCGAAGACCCCGATCTCGAAATCCTGAGGATGCGTGATGACTGAGCCTCTGCCGGGTCCGCGTCTGCGCGGCTATTTGTTTGGCGATCGGGTGGCGCCCGAGGACGTCCAGGCCTTCCTGCATCACCGACGGGCGCTGAGCGTGCGCGGCATGGAGCTGGTCGGGTACATCCTGCTGCTTGGCAACCTGCTGTTCTGGCCGACCGACCTGATCCTGTTCGCCGACTCGCCCGAGGGTCTGCGCGCCTTTGCGCTGTGGCGCGGGGTGCTGACGCTGTGCTGCATCGGCGGGCTGTGGCTGCTGCGCTGGCGGGCGGTGCGCAAGCATCCCCTGGTGTTGTGGATCTTTGCCATTGCGGTGCTGCTGACCGCGACCACCGGCGGCTTGTTCATCAGTCGCTTGGGCGGGCTGGACCAGCCGTTTTTCTACGCCATCTACACCTTTGGCGGCGTGTCGATTGCGCTCTTGGTACCGCTGCGGCTGCGCGCCATGTTCACCTATTCCACGACGGTGCTGTTCCTGCTGAGCTTCTTTGGTAGCCATCCGCAGCACCTGCGCTATCCCCACCTGCCGTCGGTGCTGATGGTGCTGTTCTCGTCGAACTGCGCCTATGTGCTCATCGGGCACATCATCTACCTGCTGGCCAAAAAGAGCTTCCTGCAGGAGCAGGCCCTGGCCCGCACCGCCGCTGAGCTTGTCGTCGAGAGCCAGAAGTCCGAGCGCCTGCTGCTGAACGTCCTGCCGGCCGCGATCGCCGCGCGCTTAAAAGAAGAACAGAAGCCGATCGCCGATGGCTTCGCCAACGTCAGCGTGCTGTTCGCCGATATCGTCGGCTTCACCCAGCTTTCGGCCAGCCTGCCGCCGCACGAGCTGGTGCAGCTTCTCAACGGTCTGTTTAGCGAATTTGATCGCCTGGCCGAGGGGCTGGGCCTGGAAAAGATCAAGACCATCGGCGACGCCTACATGGTGGCCGGCGGCCTGCCCACGCCGCGCGCCGATCACGCGATTGCCGTCGCCGACATGGCGCTGGCGATGCGCCAGATCGTCAGCCGCTACGCCGGCCAGAACGGCACCGCGCTGCGCCTGCGGGTCGGCATCCACAGCGGTCCGGTGGTGGCCGGCGTGATCGGGGCTCGCAAGTTCATCTACGACCTGTGGGGCGACACCGTGAACACCGCCAGCCGCATGGAATCGCACAGCCTGCCCGACGAGATCCAGGTCAGCGAGGCAACGCAGGCGCTGCTCGCGGCGCACTTTGATCTCACCCCTCGCGGTCCGATCGAGATCAAGGGCTTGGGCCGCATGTCGACCTGGCTCCTAAAAGGTCGCCGCGTCGCTGAGCACGCAGACGGATCGACACCCGCGGCTTTGTGATAATTCTGGAGCTGCGCGCTCGCTGCGCGCCCTCATGCGTACCTCCTCGAACTGAGCCCAGTCCTTTCGCTCGTCTGTTCGCTCGAACCCCGAGGAGGTTCCATGCCTGTGCTCTCTCTGCACGGCGTCGCGATGGCTTATGCCGATGCGGCGCCGCTGTTTTCTGCCGTCTCGCTGCGCTTGTGTCCCGGTTGGTACGGATTGGTCGGTGCCAACGGCGCGGGCAAGTCGACGTTCCTGCGCCTGCTGGCCGGTGAGCTTGCGCCGACCGAGGGGCGACTTGATCTGACCCCACGCGGCAGTGTCGTGCGTCTTTCGGCCCAGCGGTCGTCCGCAGTCGGCGTGGGCTCCCCGGGCGAGCGACGCCGCGCCGAGCTTCTGCGCATCCTTGATGGGCAGCCGAGCGTGCTCTTGCTCGATGAGCCCACCAATCACCTCGACG
>DAORCZ010000659.1:0-3465 GCA_035345735.1 Pseudomonadota bacterium
GCCCTGCGCGAGCGTTTCGTCGGAAAGGGGCGCGAGCGCGGCCTGCTGATCGTCACCCACAAGCTTGACGAAGTCCTGGAGGTCGCCGATCGCGTGGTGGTGCTGCGAGGCGGCCGAGTGGTCGCCGAAGTTGGCCGCGCCGACTTTTCGCCGCGCGAGATCGCGCACGCCCTGGTCGGTCGCACTCTGCTGCCGATCACCCGTGTCGAGGCTCCCCCCACCGTGCGTACCCCAACCCCGGCCCCATCCTTGGCGGTCCACGACCTCGGGACGGTTGTTGATGGTGTTGAACGCCTGCACGGGGTCAGTTTCGAGCTTCGTCGCGGCACGATTTTCGGCATCGCCGGAGTCGAGGGCAACGGTCAGGCTGAGCTGGGCCTGGCACTCGCTGGATTGCTACCGCTTCGGCGGGGTCGCATCGTCCTTTCTGGGCGAGACATCACCGCGCTGTCAGTCGCCCAGCGGCGCGAGGCTGGCATGGCCTGGGTCCTCGAAGATCGCCACCGCCACGGCCTCGTGCTCGACTTCTCGCTGGCCGAAAATCTGCTCCTTGGGGAACAGCGCATGTATCGGCGGCAGCGGATCTTCGGGTTGCCGCTCCCGGTGGTCGCTCGGCGACTGATTGATGGCCGTCGGTTGGCGGACGCAGCGAGTCACTTGTTGCCCGCGCATGACGTGAGGCCTGCCGATGCAAGCGCCGTCGCTCGTTCGCTCTCCGGAGGCAATCAGCAGAAGCTCCTGCTGGCTCGCGCGCTCGGTGAGCGAGCGCCCGGCCTCGGCGGACCGGACGTGCTCATCGCGGCTCAGCCGACGCGGGGAGTCGACATCGGCGCGGTGCAGGCCATCCATCGCACGCTGCTCGCGGCGCGCGATGCTGGCTGCGCCATTCTGCTTATCTCCTCCGAGCTGGATGAGCTACGCACGCTCTGCGATCGCATCCTGGTGATGTATCGTGGCCGCGTCGTTGCCACCTTGGAGAACCCCGCCGACGCCCCAGTCGAGCGCGAGCGTCTGGGCGAGTTCCTGGCCGGCTTATCCGGAGGCGATGCCGTCGCTGGAGCGGAGCGTAGCTCGGCCTAGCGGGCAGCCGGCGCAGCCGCCGCGGTCGCCGAAGTTGAGGGCCGCCGAAGTTGCGCGTAAAACCAAAGGATGCCGAGACCGCAGCCGTGCCTGCCTGGGTGTTCTGTTGCTCATCCGTTGGCTCTCCACCGTCGCCAAGTAGTTGGCTTCCTGGCCGCCGCGATGGCGGCCAGCGCGCTGCCCGGCTGCAAGCGTCCGCCCCCGGAGCCGTTGGTAAAAGCGGGGATGTACCAGGGCACTCCCGAGGAACTCGACCGTCTGTGGCACGACATCCTCGCTGCCTGCAAAGCCGATGATCGGGGGCGTGTCCACGAGCTGATGCGGTCCTTCCTGATGACGCAGCCGGAGCTAACCAGCCTCCTCGGACCGACGCAGGGGGCGGCACTATGGGCTCGCTATCAGCAGATGATGGGATCGCTAGTCAACGCCGGAGCCGTCGAGTTGGTCGCGCACGTCTTTGAGAAGAAATACGACGACATTGCCGTGACTCGCGTTGATCAGCTGCCCAGCACCGAGCAGGCCGACACCGATCGCGCGGTGCTTGCCGCGATGAGCAGCAAGCTGCCCATGTACACCGTGCGGGTGAAGCGCAAGACCGAGGCCAAAGGCCTGCGCTACGACTTCTTCGTGTACCTCAACGGCTACTGGCGCAGCGGCAACCTGCTCGGCAAGTTTCTTCCGCCCGTCGCCAATCCAGCCGCCGTGAAAGAAGGTGATTCAGATGACAAAATTGATGGAGGAAATTCACCGTCAGTGTCCCCCTCCGCCCCACCGTCACCTGCCCTGAACGTACCCCCGGCCGGCCCCGCCTCAGCCCCTCGAACCGGGAACTGAAGCTCCCAGTTTACCGACGGAAAGATCCAAAAAATATGGACCAAGAAAATCCATATTGACCTCTATGGTTGGTGCGGTTTTTGGACCAGGAAAAGACAGCGGAAGCGATTGCATTATTTGAAAAAAATTTGTAATGTAGCTCTGGTGACAACAGCAAGAAGACCACGATCTGAGGGGCGCCTAGCGAAGTATCTTCGCAAGTGCGAACGTGACTTCATCCTGAAGGCACTCAAGATGCACCGCGGCCACAACAGCCAAACGGCTCAGTGGCTCGGCGTCAGCCGCCGCGCACTGTATGACAAGATGCGCGACTATGGCCTAGACGGCGAGGCATCGGCGATGCGCACCGAAGCGGGCATCATGGGGCCGCGCAAGGTCGACCTGAACGGCAGCGAAGCCGGCGACTAGACGCTGCGGCGTGGTCGGTGACGACCCTGGGGCGGCCATGATACTTCTTTTGCATGGCTGCTCCGATTACCGACTACGAGCTATACCTGCGCGTCCCTGAGCTGCTGAGCCTGCAGAAGCCGGCTGCGCAGCTGTCGTGTCCCGACGAGCTGATGTTTCAGGTCGTCCATCAGAGTGCCGAGCTCTGGATGAAGCTCATCGACCATGAGCTGACTCGCTGCGCCACGCTGCTCGACCAGGATGATCTGGGGGAAGTCGCCATCCTGTTGCGACGAGTGCACGCCGTTCAGCGGCTGCTGCTCGACGGCATTGAGGTGCTGTACACCCTCAGCTCGGCGGACTATATGCGCATCCGCGCCGTGCTCGGCCGTGGCTCCGGGCAGGAGTCGCCGGGCTTTCGTCGGCTCCTCGCGGCCCCGGGTGAGCTGTGGCCGCACTTCGCTGCCCTCTTGGAGCGGCAGGGCCTTACGCTGGCCGAGATCTATCGCGAGCCCCGTCGGGTCCCGGCGGCGTATGCCGCGGCCGAGGGGCTGATCGAGCTGGATCTGCGTCTGCAAGAGTGGCGCAACCGGCACATCCTGCTCGTCTATCGCGTGATCGGCGTCGGAACGCCCTCGCTCAAGGGCAAGCACTCAGAGCTCCTGGAGCGCGGGCGGAAGACGCAGTTTTTTCCCGCCTTGTGGCAGGTGCGCGATGAGCTGTACGCCGAGTGGACGGCCGAGCACCCGCACGGTGCTGAGTACTCGCTAAGCAGCCAGCCGCGACAAAGCTGACCGCAGACGAGCGCGCCGCCCATGAAGTTTCCCGACGATGCCCCGGTGACCCCGGCCAAGCGCGACGCGCTTCGCGAGCGCCTAGCGGCGCTGAACATCGACCTGGCGGCGATCGACGAGCAGGCGGTCAAGGGCAGCGGTCCGGGCGGGCAGAAGCACAACAAGACGCAGAGTGGGGTTCTGCTGCGCTACCCGCTTCCGGACGAGCTCCTAGTGGTCAAGTGGCAACGCGAGCGCCAGCATGCGCTGAACCGCTTCTTGGCGCTGCGCGAGCTCTGCGACGAGGTGGAAGTACGTGTATCACCGGGTACCAGTGAGCGGCTGCAGGAGCTGGCCCGGCGTCGTAAGCAGAAAGACCGAGTGCGACGGC
>DAORCZ010000659.1:3565-5097 GCA_035345735.1 Pseudomonadota bacterium
GAGCGGCTGCAGGAGCTGGCCCGGCGTCGTAAGCAGAAAGACCGAGTGCGACGGCGGAACGCCAAAAAGCCCGCGAGTTCCGACGCCTAGCGGACCGGCCCTGCCCCATGCCTGCCATCCTCCGCCGAGCAGACTCTTCGGCTCGTCGGGAGGAAACCCGGCAGTTTGTGAGCCGATAATATTCGTTAATCGGATTACAATTGCCTCGGAGGCAGTCGGCTCATGTTCGAGACAGCCAGCGCCCAGTCCATTGGCTTGTTCCAGTCGCCCTCGCTCTTGGCCGTCGAGCGCATGCTCGGTGCTCTCAGCGGCCGTGTGGCGGGGCTGGACCGCTTTTTTCTCAGTCGCCAAGAGACCTTCATCGAGCGGGTGTTTTCGCGGCACTTCGACGCCATGGGTCTGCCCGAGTGGCGGCAGCTGCCCGCGGTGCGCACCGTGCCGGCGGCAAGCTGGAATTCTTCGTCGAGCTGGGTCGCAGCTCCGCGAGAGGTGCGCCCGCCTGCTGCCGCGCCGGCTCGCACTGGGGCGCCGGTAACCGCTGCCGTCGCAGCGACGCTGAGTGCTCGCCCCGTTGCGACGCCGGCCCGTACCGCCGGGATGCCCCCGACCACCTTGCCGATCGTGACGCCCGAGGCGACGCCTGCGCTGGCGGCAGTTCGACCGGCAAGCGGGCCGCCGCCGGCAGCTCCAGCCAGCCCGTCGCGGCAGGCCGAAGCCGTCGCGAAGCCGATGCCGGCCGCGGATCGGTTGCCTGCTCTCGGGCAGCTTGCGCTGCAACCCGATGCGTCGATGTCTGCCGTCGCTGGCCCTGCCCCGAGCGAGCCTGCGACGCCGCGCGCGGTATCGCTTCCCGAGGCGGCCGCCGAGTCGCCGTTGCCAGCGCAGCGCCACGAGCCAACCTTCCCTGAATTGCTGGCGGATGCGTCGCCGGTGATGAGCCCGGTTCGTGCCCTGGCAGCGGAGTCGGCTGCGTCGCCCCTGCCCGAGCAGCGCGTGCGCGACCTGCTACCTGCGACGGCACGAGCATTGAGCCCATTTGCCACGGCCGACATCCCGGTGCCAGCGCAGGCCCGAGCCAAGTCGTTTGCGCACCTGTCGTGGGCCGACGCTCAGCTCAGCCGTTCGCCAGTCTGGCGCGCCGCGACGCTCCCCAGCCTGCTGGCCAGCCCGCTTTCGCCTGCAGTGCCGCCGATGACCGCGGCGGTGCCAGCCGGGCCGGCGATGCCGATGCTGCAGACCCCGGAGCTGCAGGCTCCGGCTCGGGTTCGCGATGCGGCAGTTGCCGTCGGACGCCCGGCAGTTCCCGCTCCCGCCCCGGCCACCGCGTCCCCGGTCGCCACGAATCGGCCAGCGCCGGCTGGCGCCGCAGCGGCACCCGCGCCCATTTCTCCGACGCTGGTAAGCCCTGCACTGCCCAGTCTGCCCGAGCCTGGCCATCCGCCACTTCTGCGTGGCGAACCACGACCTGCTGCCGTCGCTGCCCCGGAGACTCCGGCGGCTTCGGCGGGGGAATTCGTGGCGGTACGGCCGCT
>DAORCZ010000660.1:0-5094 GCA_035345735.1 Pseudomonadota bacterium
GACCCACGATGCAGAGACACCCCACGAGCCCCATCCGCAAGATCGGCATCACGACTGGCGGGGGCGACTGTCCTGGACTCAACGCGGTAATTCGCGCCGTCGTGCGCAGCGCCATTCGTGGCCACGGCTGGCAGGTGCTGGGGATCCGCGATGGCTTCGATGGCCTGCTGCATCCAGAACAGTCGCGCTGGCTGAGCCTTGACGATGTGCGCGACATCCTGCCGCGCGGTGGAACCATCCTGGGGACAACCAATCGCGGCAACCCGTTCTCCTATCCGGTGGAGGGAGACGGCAAACCGGGGGTCGCAGATCTGTCGGATCGCGTCATCGAAAACGCTCGCGCGCTGGGCTTGGATGCGCTGGTTGTGGTCGGCGGCGATGGCACGCAGCGCATCGGCCTGCGGCTGCACGAAAAGGGCCTGCCCGTCGTCGGCGTGCCCAAGACCATCGACAATGATCTGGCAGCGACCGACAGCACCTTTGGCTTCGACAGTGCACTGCACGTGGCCAGCGAAGCCGTCGACCGCCTGCACACCACCGCTGAGTCGCACCGCCGCATCATGCTGCTTGAGGTCATGGGACGCGACGCCGGCTGGATCGCCTTGCACGCCGGCATCGCCGGAGGCGCGCACGCCATTCTGATCCCGGAGATTCCTTTTTCGATCGACCGACTCTGCGAGTTCATCACCCACCGCGACAGCCGTCGCAAGAGTTACACTCTCGTCGTGGTCGCCGAGGGGGTGAGGTTGCCGCCCGAGCTGCAGAGCGGTGAGGGCAAGCCGGCGGTTGGGGTCTCGAACCTGATTGGCGGAGCCATTGCGCAGCGCACGAGCCGCGAGGTCCGCGTCACGGTCCTTGGGCATACCCAGCGCGGGGGCTCGCCTTCGCCGTCAGATCGCGTGCTCAGCACGCGCTTTGGCGTCGCTGCGGTCCAGATGCTGGCAGAAGGGCAGGTGGGGCACATGGCGGCCCTGCGCGGCGTGTCGGTGGTGCCGGTCTCGCTGCGCGAGGCCTGCAGCAGCATGAAGTTCGTCGACCCGCACGGTGAGCTGGTGCAGACGGCCCGCACCGTTGGCATCAGCTTTGGCGACTGACGACGTGATACCCTGACCGAGAGCCCGGCTATGGACAGCGCTGCCCTACAGGGAACCAGCATCGCTGGCAAATACCAGATCGAGCGCCTGATTGGGCAGGGCGGGATGGCCGAGGTCTATCTCGCCTCGTGGAATACGGCGGGCGAGACGAAGCGAGTCGCGATCAAGGTGCTGTCGATGCAGAGCAGCAATCCCGCGACGACGCAGCGCTTCCTGCGCGAGGCGGAGGTGCTGCGCGGGCTGGACCATCCCCACATCGTGCGCTTCTACGACAGCGGCATCCTGCCGAGCGGCCAGCCCTACATCGTCATGGAGTTTCTCGTCGGGCGCGAGCTGGGCGGCTACTCTGCCGACGACACGAGTCTGAGCGAAGCCCAGGCGGTCTCCATCGCTGCTCAGACGGCGCTCGCCTTGCACTACGCCCATGCACGTGGTGTCATTCATCGCGACGTCAAACCCTCGAACATCTTCGTCGAGAGCAACTCCGAGCAGCCCGAGCAGGTCAGTGTGAAGGTGCTGGACTTCGGCATCGCCAAGCTGACGCGGCCCCCGCAAGAAGAAACCCGCAACCCCGCGCTGACCCAGCAGGGACAGTTGCTAGGCACGCCGGTCTTCATGGCGCCGGAGCAGATGATCGACGAGCAGGCCGTCGATGAGCGCAGTGATCTGTATGCCCTGGGCGCGGTCCTGTTCGAGATGCTGACCGGCCAGCCGCCGTTTGCCGGGGTCGAGATCGCTCTGCTTCTACACCGCAAGGTGTCGCAGCGCGTCGGGCCGTCACCGCGGGAGATCAATCCTGCGATCTCAGCATCCGTGGCGGCGATTGTTGTGAAGCTGCTGTCGCTCGAAAAAGCGGATCGCTATCAGTCTGCGGCAGAACTCTACGAGGCGCTGCGTCTCACGCCGGCCGGAAAGGGGCTAGCGGCGATCGATGCGGTGCCCGTGACGCCCTCTCTGCCTCGCAGCTCGTCGGGCGAGTCGGGCCGGGCCGCCGATCCCTGGGAGGCGCTGGCCAGAAGCCTGCCTCCTACGACGGCCAAGGCGCTGCCGCAGCTACGGCAGCTCTTCCTGGGCGTCTTTGCGTCGTGCAGCTTTGTCGCGGCGAATGTCTTGGGACTGCATGGTCCGTCGATTCCCGATGCAGCGAGCTTTGAATTTTATGCCGTATTTATGGGCGACTCGATCGGTGCAGAGTCGCAGGGGCGGCTGGGCACGAAGACCTTCCTGGGCTACTCGCTGCCGCTAGAGCTACATCTTGCGAAGCTTCGCTCGCCGGAGCGCAAGGTCATCGTCGCCATCTTCGACTCGATCGAGCTCGGTCGCGGCGTGCGCCAGAAGATCCTCGAGTACCGCAATCAGTTTCAGGCGCTTGTCATCCCGCTCTACCTCGGCGAGATCCTCAAGGCCTCGCGAGAGCAGCAGTTTCGCGCGCTGCTCCTCGACCGGCTGGCCGATCTGCATACCGTTCCCGATCTGTTCGCCAACCTGCAGCGCTCAGACGATCCAACCCGCTACTTCGGCATGAACGAAGCGGTCAACGAACTGGTGCGCGTGGTCACTCGCGGGCGCGGGCTCTGTGCCGTGTACGGGCTGCCGGGGGCGGGCAAGACGGCACTCTTGCTGATGGCGGAGTATGGGCTGGGGACCACGCACCTCCGCACCGTCGCCTGCGAGCTTGTCGGGCATCGCAAGCCAGCCCAGCTAGCTGAAGAGGTGGCCGCAGCGCTGGAGCAGCGTCCGGCCGATCTCAGCAAGGCACCAGAGCCCGGAGCACTGCGCGGGCTCCTCCTGCGAGCTGCCGAAAAGGCGCAGTCGGCTGCTGCAGTCAGTGGCGAGAGCGTGGTCCTGGTACTCGACAATATCGACTGGCTGATTGATCAACTGCACCGTCCTGAGTCCTCGTTCGATGCCGAGCGCGACGCGGCTCGCGAATTTCTGACGGCGCTCGTGGATCTTGCGGGGCGCGCCCGCTTGCACACGCTGCTGACTTGCGTTCGTGGCTATGTCTTGCGGCAGCGCCAGCTCTTGGGCTGGCACAACCCGGCGGCGTCGATCATCGATTGCCTGCGCGTGCCCTCGTTGGATGCGCGGTCGGTGGCGCGGATGTTGACCGCGCTGGGAGCGCAGATGAACGTCCAGTTCGACGACCGTGCGCTGACCGAAGTCCATCGCCAGACCGCAGGTCACGTCGAGTCGGTGCGTCGGCTGTGCAGTCACATCGTCCAGACTCATCGCCGCCGCGCCGACTACCACGCGTTGCAGGCCATCCATATCGATCGCCGAGAGGTCCTCGAAGCCAGCAACGATCTGGCCGAGGATCGTGCGACGTTCGCCGAGCCGGTCCTCAGCTGGCTTTCGCCCTGCGAGCGTCAGGTGCTGAAGTACGTTGCCAGGCAGCGGCCACGCAATCAGGACAGCCTCAAACGCTTCCTTTTAGGTACGCACACCGCGGATGAGATCGCGCTCGCCGTCGACCATCTGCGCCAGAGTGGTCTCATCGTGCGACGCAGCGGGCGGGAAGAGGCGGCGATGCCGCTCCTGGCAAGCTGGGTTTCCCGCAACCTCGATCACGGCAGCGGTGCCGACGAGCAGATCTCCTACCAGCGCATGCGTCGGCTGGCGCTGGGGCTGGGGCTGACCACGCTGATGTTTGCCATCTACTACTCGTGGTTCCAGCTGTCGATGGGGGACCTGGCGCCGGTGGAGTACGACGGCTGCCGCTACTCCGTCCGCTATCCGCAGCGCGGCGTGGAGACCGTGACGGTGTATCTGTCCCGCCAGTGCGCAGCCGCGGGCAAGCGGGCCCCCATCGGTCTTCAGGCGCAGAGCGGCACCATCGCGCGCTTCGGAGATCAGTGGGGCGATCTTCCCGACGCCATGCACTGCCCAGCCAATCACCCCGACTGCACGCAGGCCCGCATCGAGCTTGAGCTCGTCTCGGCCTCTGAGCGGCAGTACCGCTTGGCTCTCGTCGGTGGCGGCAAGCCGCTGGCTGAGTTCCGCATCGCGCACGATCCGCTCTCGACGATCAAACAGACGCTTTCGCGTGGCATGCAGCTCGCGAGCCTGCTGCCCCTTTTGATCGCGGCCCTCCTCGCGTTCTACAAGGACGTGCTCAGCGGCATTCGTCGCCTGTTTACGTCGGTGAATCGTCGAACGCCTGACGCGAGCGAAAGCTAGCGGCGCGGCCCACCGTCTTGCCCGTGCTGGCTTGCGGTTCGCACTGGTCGATCGGCCAAGACGCGCTGCAGGGATCACTCGGCGACCCACACGGCCGCTTCTGCGTTCTTGGTGCTCGTCGCCCTCCGGAGTAAAAGAGGGCCCATGGCGCAACCGTCCACGTCCATCGTCGTTCATCTGCCGGCTCATCCGCTGCTGCATGCGGCGGGCTTTGTCACCGTGTTTCCTCGGCCGCTTGCCGACTTGCCGTCGCCGCCTGAGCTCACCGGGCTGTTCAAGCTCGATGCGCGGGCTCCGCTCTCTGCCGATGATGCAGTGCGATCGGCGGTGCGCGATCTGTTGCGCCACGGCGGCTACAAGCCCACCGGTCGCGGCAAGCCAGCGTCGGAATACCTGCTACGCGCGGCGGGCGAGGGAACCCTGTCGAGCATCAACCTCGCCGTCGATGCCTGCAACGCGGTCTCGCTGCATGCCGGGCTGCCGATCAGTGTCATCGACCTCGATCGCGCCAAGCCCCCGCTCGCTATCGCCGTCGCTGCCGACGACGCGAGCTATGTCTTTAATGCCTCGGGACAGACCATCGATCTGGGGGGGCTGCTCTGTCTCTGCGATGCCGATGGGCCCTGCGCCAACGCGGTCAAAGATGCGCAGCGAACGAAGACCTCGGCCGGCACGCAAACGACGCTGAGCATCCTCTGGGGGTATCGCGGCGCTGTTGAGCGCACCGAGCGGGCAGCGGCTTGGTATCGCGAGCTCCTGACGCAGGCGGGTGCCAAAACCGACGACGTCACCTGGGCTGGCGCTTTATAGTGGATCGATC